>NZ_CP025257.1:605476-908214 GCF_002843565.1 Mesoplasma syrphidae | reverse complement strand
AAAGTTTTTCTCCTAACGTGTTTAGATTATAAAATAATTAACAAGCAAAAACTTTTAAAATGTTGATAAAATTGTTTTTGTTAGCAAATTAATAAGACCACATTTTTTAATAAATTAGAAGTTTTCATTGTCTGCTAAGATTTTCCACTTTTCCACATTAGTTGTTTTTTATTGTGGAAAACTTTTGTAAAAAAAAATTTCAAAAGAAAAGACGCCAATTATTTAAAATAACTGAATCAAAACAGAGACTTTTCATATATAATATTTATTGAAATTGTCTAAATAAAGGAGGATTGACGAAACTTATGAAAAGAACTTGACAACCATCAAAAATTAAAACTGCTCGTACTCACGGTTTCAGAGCGAGAATGGCTACTAAAAACGGAAGAAGAGTAATTAAAGCTCGTAGAGCTAAAGGTAGAGCTAAATTATCTGCTTAATTACTTAGATATAAATTTTGATGAAGAATAAAAGAATTATCAAGGGCAACTTTGATTTTCAAAATATAATATCAAAGCAAAAAACATTAAAAAATATTGCTTTTGTTTTATATTTTGAAAAAACACAAAACAATTTCTTAGAATATGGAATTAGTGTTGGTAAAAAAATTGGTAACGCTGTTATAAGAAATAAAATTAAAAGACAAATTAGAATGATGATTAGCGAAATTATTCAAACAGATAACGGTGGTAAAAATTTTCGAATCGTTATTATTGCTCGAAAAGCAATTTTGGATAAAGACTTTGAATTTAACAAAAAGGCTTTAACAAAATTAATTGAGCAACTTAAATAGAAAGGGGTATAACCTTTTGTATAAAGCAAATAACAATGTTATGAGTTATCTTAATCCGCAAAAGATGGGGAAGGGTAAATCATCAAAAAAAGAGATCTTATTGAAGGTTTGAAAATGAACTAAAATTTTAGGATTTTTATTCATTATTATTTCTATGTTATGAGGTTGTGTACAAATGTATCAATCTCAATATATGGTTACAGATATTTTAGATATGACTGGTAATAGAGTTATTACCCCGGGAGTTTCATTTGAAATTGCGATTCGGTCATTAGGAGATTTTGCCGGAAAAGATCATATTATTATTGGCAATGGTGTCGATGCATCTGAATATGGTTATAACGTTATAACCAGTTGAGGAGAGGCATTTAGCAAAACAGGATCTCCTTTTTATGGATTCTTTGTTTACCCAACAGCGTTTGTGTTAACAGGAATTATTAGGGGATTTGCTGGGACATTGCAACCAGGATTTAGCAATAGTGAACAAAGTAGATATGGTATTTCTGTTTTCTTTGGAATTTTATTTACTGTTGTTATTATTAAGTCTATTACGTTAGCATTTACTTGAAAATCACAGAAAAATCAGATTAAAATGCAGCAAATGCAGCTGAAACAAGCAGAAATTCAAGCAAAGTATAAAGATAAAAAAGATCAACTATCAAAAAGTAAACAACAACAAGAAACAATGGCGTTGTATAAAAAAGAAGGAATTTCTCCAATGTCATCAGTTGCTGGAGGATTTGCCTCAATGCCATTCTTGTTTGCTATTTATGCAATCGTTAGATCAACAAGAGCATTGAAAGTTGCTAATATTGGACAAATTTCATTAGTTGCTAAACCATGAGAACAAGTGACAAATGGAAATTGAATTTACTTTACATTATTGGCAGTTTATTTACCATTGCAGATTCTTTCAATGTTGTTGCCAACATTGTTGCAATATCATAAACAAAGAAACATCACTTTGACTGAAGCACAGAGAAAAGCTCGTAAAAAACAATTAATCTTACAATTAGTAATGATGGTTGTATTTATCTTCATTGTCGCATCTGTTGCGTCGGGGGTTGCAATTTACTGAATTATTTCTTCAACATACCAAATTTTCCAAACACTTGGATTCCATGTTTATAATCAAAAACATATAAAAACAGGAAACCGAGAAAGAGAAAGAAGACTTCGTCAGCAAGCAAAACAAATTAAATAAAAAAAGAATGGCGCAGGCTGTTCTTTTTTGTATAAAATATTTGTAACAAAAGAGGTACCAAATGAAATGATTTTTTACAGATTTTGATGGAACATTAAGAAATTCACGAACACACGAAAATGAGATAAATTTAAATGATCTAGAATTTGTGAAAACTTTGCAGAAAAATGGTCATAAACTGATTGTGGCTACTGGAAGACCGTATTCATCAATTAAAAAATATATAGAAGCACAGTATCAATTACATCCAGATTTTTATATTTGCAATGCGGGAGCAACTATTAATAATCAAAAAGATGACGTTTTATACACTCATGAGTTTTATAAAAAAGATCAAGATTTGATAACAGAAAAACTGATTGAAATGGAAAAAGAGATTACTTCAATTATTTATGCAACTTCAACTGAAGAAAAAATGTTATTTGATAAAGAATGGAACTTCGAAAAAGAAAAATTATTTATCGATATGACTCCACAAAATAATGAAATTAATATTTTGCATGATAAAAAGTTAATTTGCTTTAAAATTCTGTGTGAAAAGCCCGTCTGAAACAAGATAGTTGAATGATTAGAAAGTCAAAACTTAAGAGTAAATTTGACAACCAATAATGTCAAAGGCCTAACATTTAGCGAAATACACCCTGAAGGGATCAATAAGGGCAATGCTATTCGAATCTTGCAAAGTCAATTTAATTTTAAAGATTCCGATGTCATTGTAGCAGGTGACGATAATAATGATATCTCAATGTTTGAGGAGTTTTTTGATAATTCCTACATTATTGAGCAAGCATATAATGCTGATATTCAAAAATATGCAAAAAACATAATTCAACAAATAAGCGAGATTGCAGTTAATAGAAATGAGTAAAAAAATGGCAAAATGGTTTTTTACAGATTTTGATGGAACACTGAGAAATTCAAGAAATAATGATTTGAAGTTAAATCCAGATGATCATCAGTTTGTTTTAAATTTTATAGAAAAAGGCAATATTCTAGCAGTTGCAACAGCTAGACCATATATGCAAATAAAAAAATTTTTGAAGCAGCATTATAATTTACGTCCAGATTATTTAATTTGTAGTAATGGAAGTTGTGTTTATGATAAAAGCGGAAATTTATTGTATGATAATCCAATTCCAAAATTGGAGCAAAAAGAACTTTTTGATACACTAAAAAAATATGAGGAGAATGTCATTGGGTTGATATATACAACTATTAATAAAGAAGAAGTTTTGTTTCACAAAACATGAAATGAGGAACTAAAAGATGCTTACTTTGGAATGATGCCAGAAAATAAATCTCTAGAGTCGTTAGAACAAGCTGATATTCTTTCTATGAGAATCATTGTTGAAGAAAACCTTAAAGTACAAATAGAAAGATTTGCTGAAAAATTTAGACTGACAATTGGACAGTATATTTTTAACTTCAATGATGGAATTTACATTGATATTACGTCTATAAAAACTACCAAAGGACAAGCAATTCGTCAATTACAAAAATTGACAAAGTTTGATGATAAAGATGTGATCGTTGCTGGAGATGATGTGAATGATTTTTCAATGTTTGAAGAATTTTATGAAAATTCTTATCTTATTAAGCAAGAGAGAAATGCGACTTTTAGAAGTCAAGCAAAAAAAGTAATTGAGCAAATACATGAAATTGAAGTAGACTAATTTAAATGATATAATATTTATGCCGTAATAAAGATAACGTCTGAATTGGTCAGGACCGGAAGGTAGCAGCTATAAGGATCTGTGTCTTGTATTGCGGTTTTTTTGTGAGGAATTAATTTATGAAAGAGAGTATATTTGAATTATTAATAAAAACGGCTAAATTGGCTTTAGAAACCGAAGATATTCCAGTAGCAGCAATTGTTATTAATCAAGATAACAAAATTACTGGAGTTGGTTTTAATACTCGCAATAAGGAACAAAATATTGCTTGTCACGCAGAAATTAATGCAATAAATCAAGCAATTAAAAATAGCGGAGTTATTAATTTATCAGGATACAAAATTATCTCAACATTGGAACCATGTGAAATGTGCTATGGAGCAATCAAACAAGCCAAAATCAAGGAAATTAATTTTATTCTAAGTAATGCAAAATATGGAATTAACAACATTTATAGTATTAATGATATTGATATAAAAATAGTTAAAATTGGTAATATTCAACAGCAAAATAATTATCAAGAATTGCTAGAGACTTTTTTTAAAAATAAACGCTAAGAAAAACTGAGAGTATTCTCAGTTTTTCTTTTTATAACTTAAAATATCAAAGATTATAAGTGATAAAATAGTATGGAATAATCAGGAGGACTTATGATGGAAAACAAAAAATCGCTGTATCGAACATATCGCCCCTCAACTTTTAAAGCTTTAGCAGGACATAAGAATATTGTTGACATTTTGGTTAAACAATTAAAAGAAAACAAAATATCACATGCTGTATTATTTGCAGGACAACGTGGGACAGGAAAAACATCTGTTGCAAGAATATTTGCTAAAAGTGCTAATTGTACCAATTTAGCTGATGGTTTTTGTTGTGAAAAGTGTGAAAATTGCTTTTCTGCTAATAATAATTCTGCACCAGATATTTTTGAAATTGATGCTGCTTCTAATAATGGTGTAGATGAAATTCGTGGTATTAAAAATAATGTTTCAACTTTACCAGTTTTGGGAAAATATAAAGTTTATATTATTGATGAAGTTCACATGTTAACAAAGGGAGCTTTTAATGCATTATTGAAGACTTTAGAAGAGCCTCCAGCACATGCCCTTTTTATTTTAGCAACAACAGAATATGCAAAAATACCTGCAACAATTATATCTAGGTGTCAAACTTTTAATTTTCAAAAAATTGATAAAAGCTCTTTAAAAGACCGTCTAAAATTAATTTCTAAAGAAGAAAAATATATTGTTAGTGAAGAAGTACTTAATGAAATATTTTACTTGTCTGAAGGATCACTAAGAGACGCTTTAAATATACTGGAGCAGCTAATGATTGTAAATGATTCAGAAATTAATATTGAAAGTTTGAAGGCAATTTTTTATATTGCGACCAAACATGAAAAAATTGCCATTATTGAAAGCATTATTAATGGAGAATTTGAAAGAGTAATTAATTATTTTGAAAAAGCTGATGGTCAGGGAATGGACTTTGACGTATTTGCTTTAAGTTTAATAGAGATTATTAAAGAGGTTATTGAATATAAATTAACAAATAATGTTGATTTTTTAAGAGTTTTAGAAAAAGATGATTTGAAAGTAATTCAATTATCATCTTTAGAAACTATGTTTAGACTGGCTGATAATTTAAGTGAAGCATATGCTAAAACAAAGGGAACTACAGTTAGTTTTAATTATTTGCTGATTAGCTTATTAAAATCAGTGGCGGATATTAAAGTTAAAGATAAAAACCAACCAACCCACTCAATCGAAAAAACAGAAGAAACAAAAATTATGGGTGAGGATAGTCAAAAGACTAACATTAAAATAATTAATGTAGAAGAAGAAGGAAAAGATACAAGTCAAGAGAAAGTTGATTTTGAGTCTAAAACTTCAATAGATACCAAAAACATTCAAGAGCAAACTTATAAAGATAGTATGACTGAAAGAAAAGTTAATGAAAATTTGGAGAAACTTTTGGAATCGCAAAATCAGCTTAATAATTTAAAACAAGAATCACGCATTATTGATAATTCAATTAATAAAAAAGATGAAGCCACTAAAATCGTTAATGAATCGACGACATTGTTGCTTTCAGAATTGGCAAATTTGCAAAGTTTGGAAATTTTAAATAATAGTGATCAAGAATCACATTCAGTTGAACTTTCTAACATAATCAATTTACTAGTGGGAGCCAAAAAAGAATTCCGTGATTTAATAGACAAAAAAATTGCGCAATGATTTGAATTAGATGAAAATAATAAGTTGATTCATTCGGAAAAAGCGCAAGTATTTTTTCCATTTTATAAAGCAAAAGTATCAGCGGTTTCTAAGCAAGAAATTTTAATAAAGTGCGACGACTTTGCACAAGCGAAGTTGTTGTGTTTAAAATTGGAAAATAGAGAATTTCGCCAAAAAGTTTTTAAGGAATTTGGTAGAGAATTTATAATTTATGCGATCGATTCAAATAAATGAGAAGATGTCAAAATTGAGTTTAAAAATTTGAAAGTTAGAAATAGCTTGCCAACACGCATTGAAGTAGGAGTATTTGAGTATTATGATAGTTTGGCTAAAAGTAAATTAGAAAAAACTTTGAATAATGATCTAATTGAGGGAGCAGCAAAAATATTTGATATAGAAGAAATAGAAATCGGAGAGTAATATGAAAGAATTTTTGTTTGATGAATTAGTTGAAAAAATTCGTAAGACTGAAGGATTAACGAAAAAAAATACAGAACGTTTGTTGACAAAATTAATTCAAAATGAAAATACTTTTGAAATCTTTTTAGCTGATCTACGGGAAGTTAAAGAAAAAATTACTGTATGCGAAGTTTGTTTTTACTACAAAATAGAAAACGTCTGCCCAATTTGTAGTGATGAATCAAGAAATAAAAAAGTAATTTGCGTTGTCAGCACAGCCTTGGATGCTAAAAGCATTGAAAATGTCGGTAAATACAAAGGCGTATATGCCATTTTAAATGGAGAGATTAATATAACTAAAAATATTACGCCCGATAAATTAAAAATAGAGAAACTATTTGCAAGGTTAGAATTTGATAGTGAATTGATTTTGGCGTTGAATGCTACTTTTGAAGGCGAAGTAACTGCTAATTTCATAGCTCAAGAAGCAAGAAAACTAAAGATTAAAACTACAAGAATTGCAAAAGGAATTCCAATGGGGGGAAGTCTAGATTATATGGATGAAAGTACTTTGGAGAATGCTATCTTAAATAGAAAGAACTATGAGGGTTAAATAATGTTTATTACAATTGAAGGAATGGATGGTTCAGGAAAAACAACTGCAATAGTTCCCATCAAAGAATGTTTAGAGTCATTAGGATATAAAGTTTTATTGACAAGAGAACCGGGTGGTCATAAAGTATCTGAAAAAATTCGCAAGGTTATTTTAGATGATGATAGTGAAGGAATGCATCCTTGAACTGAAGCGCTATTATATATTGCTTCAAGAAAAGAACATATGGATAAAGTTGTTGCTCCAGCTTTGCAAAAAGGATATGTTGTTATTTCTGATAGATTTATGGATTCAACAAGCGCTTATCAAGGAAATGCTCGCGGTTTGGGAATTTCAAAAGTAAATGAAATCCAAGAAATTGTTTTGGATGGATGCATTCCAGATTTGACAATTTATTTTGATTTAAACATGGAAGAAGCTGAACGAAGAATCAACAAGAGACCGGAATTAAAAAACCGTCTTGATCGTGAGGGTTTAAATTTTAAATTGAGAGTTAAAGAAGGATATGATGAATTGATTAGGAAAAATCCAGATAGAATTAAGGTTATTGACGCAAACTTAGGAATTGAGGAAGTTCAACAACAGACTAAAAAAATTATTGTTGAGGCTATTGCAAAATGACAAGCAAAGAATTAGTATCCCACTTAAAAAAACTCTATAAAAATGGCAGGCTTTACAATTCAATAATTTTGAGTTCCAAGAATCAAGTAACTAATCTATCAATAGCTGATGAAATAGTACGATATATCTTTTGTTCAGAGCACTTACAACGTGAAAAAAAATGTAATAATTGTGAAAGAGTCATCACTCATAAAAATTTAGATATTATATACATAGGTGACGGTAGAACTGCAATTACTAAAAATGAGGTTCAAACTATTATTGAAAAAATGTCAATGACGGCATCAGAAAATAATGGTAATAAAGTTTATATAATTGCTAATATTGAAAATTTAAAGGTTGAAGCTGCAAATTCACTTTTAAAATTTTTGGAGGAGCCACCAACAAAAACATATGCAATTTTATTATCAAATGATCGCAGCAAAATTTTGCAGACAATTAGATCTCGATGTAAATTATTTGTTATTCAAAACAGCTATGAAAGTTTTGAATATAATGCTTTTGAAAATCTAATAATCGCAAAAGATAAAAATAGTTATTTGTTGGCTGCTCAAGAGTTTAAAAAATGTCAAAAAAAAGATTTAATTATGATGGTTGAAGAAAGCTATTCTCGCACAATTATTAAAAATTTTCCGGAGTTTGCAGAAGCTACTCTATTGCTGCTCGAAGATCTAAAATATATTGTTAATCCAAATTTATCGATTGATAAATATTTTATTACTATAGCAGGGGTGGTTTAATGAAAGTATTAAATGAAATTTTAGGATACAAAAATCTTCAGTTGTATCAAGATAGTGAGATGTTTAACTTTACTTTAGATAGCATTTTGGTTGCTCGTTTTGCAAATCTCAGCAATAAGCGAACAAAAATTGCAGACTTTGGCACAAACAATGCCGTGATTCCTTTAGTTCTAAGCAAATATACCAAGGCTTCAATTATTGGAGTAGAAATTCAAAGCAAAGCTATACAGCTAGCACAGGAAAACGTTGTTTTAAATAATTTGGAAAGTCAGATTACTATTGTATGCGACGATATTAAAAATTTTGCAAAAGAAAATCATGATTCTTTAGATTTAATTATTTGTAATCCACCATTTTTTAAAATGGAGGGCAAACCCAAATTACGTGAAGTTAGCGAGGCTGTTGCTAATGCGCGACATGAGACTTTAATAACATTAGATGAAATAGTTGAGTCCGCAGCACTAGCTTTGAAAAATGGGGGACTTTTTACTTTAGTTCATAGAGCAGATCGTGCAGGAGAAATCATAACGACATTTTCAAAGTACAAAATAGTTCCAAAGCGAATTAAATTTGTTCATTCAAAAATTGATCAGTCCGCAAAAACTGTTTTAATTGATGGTGTTCTTAACGGAAATTTGGGTACAGAAATTTTGCCACCATTAATTGCACATAATGATGATGAAACTTATACAAATGAATTGTTAAGTCTTTTTAGAGATTAGGTCAATACTTTCTTTGAAAAGTGAGTTCATAACTAAAAAAAAATTGAAAACCATAAATTGTACAAATGAATTAGAATAAAACCTTTTTGTTATATAAATATTGTTGTTAAATATTAACACTAAAAAGTAAAGGCGGCCAGTTTTATATGGAAATTCAAAAAATCATTTCAAAAATTAAATTATTTTCACAAGATACAAATAGTAACTATGCATTGACTAGTAGAGTTATTTTAGAAAATATGGAAACAGTGGTGTCATTAAGTATTTCAAAAGTTGCTCAAATGGCGTATACTTCATCAACATCAATTACGAGATTTTGTCAACAGGGTTTAGAACTTGATGGATTTGGTGAGTTACAAACAATTATTAAACTGTATTTGAAAAATCAGGAATCACGCATTATACATGAAGAAGCAACCAGGAACGAAAGTATGAACTATAAAAGTGATGAATGGATTTTTAATGAAGCAGTTTGAGCATTGGAAGAAACACGTGAGTTAATTAATGATATTGAGTTAGAAAAACTAGCAAATGAAGTTAAGAATGCCAAAGTAATTGCAATTATTGCATTTAATAATGGAATAGATATTTTGCCTGAAATTGTTAACAAATTATCTATGGTTGGATTGCCACCAGTTGTTATTCAACATCGAGAAGTTCTTGAGCATGTTAGCGATATATGTGATGAAAGTTGGCTATTTATTACAATAACATATTTTGGAGAACGTAAATTTGTTGCCGAGTCGCTTGCAAAAATCAAGCAAAACGGTTCAAAAATAGCCCTAATATCAATTAATCACCAAAATGATTATGTCAAGCACTCAGATATTTGAATTCAGTTTTCAGGAATCAATGACAGTGATCCTTTGCAAATGACGAGATATTCAACTCTTTCAGCATTGCTTTATACATTCCAAATTTGTTTTATTAAGATACTGCGAAATGACCCGGAACGATTTAGAAAAATTTATCGAAAATGTAAGATTGATGTACCAGAACTTGAAAAAGAAATTGAAACTCAAGATGAACTCGAAAATCAATCTACAAAAAAATAAACCGAATAATAATGTTAAAGAGCATCTTTTAATGCTCTTTTTTGTCTTAAAATTCCTATATTATTAAAATATAAAGAGAAAGGGACCAAATGATTAATTTAAACAGAAATGAAAAATACTTGGTAGCTGTATCAGGAGGCCCTGACTCAATTTTTTTATTAAATAGCGTTAAAAATTATGAAGTTATTGTTTGTCATGTCAATTATCGTTTTCGTAGCGATTCTAATAATGATCAAAGAATTGTTGAAGAATTTTGTAGCGCAAATCAAATTAAATGTGAGATCTTAAATGTTGAATGTGAATACTCAAATTTAAAGCAAAATTTTGAAGAATTTGCAAGAGAGACTCGTTACAATTTTTTTAATAAAATTGGTATAAAATATGGAATCAAAAACTTGTTAGTAGCTCATAATTTTAATGATCTGGTTGAAACTTATATTATGCAAAAACGCCGTCAAAATAATGTCGATTTTTTTGGTCTACGTTCAATAACCACATACAAGAGTTTAACAATTATACGCCCAATGCTGAATTTTTTAAAAAGCAGCATTTTAGAAAGCCTAAACAGTTTTAATATTGAGTATGCAAATGATTTGACTAATCTTGATTCAAAGTATTTGCGAAATGAAATTCGCAGCCAACTAAATGAAAAAGATTTCGAAAACTATTATTTTCAAATTAACAAAGAAAATAAACAATTAGAAAAGTTGAAAAATGAGGTCAAATTTTATACATTAAATAATTTAAGTGCTGATGAGTTAATTTTGCAAAAAAAGTTAACAAGTTTTAGTCAAGAAAAAATTCAAAGAATTCTATTTTATTTTTTAAAAACTATAAAGAAAGATTATCTTTTGCAAAAACGCAAAAATAGTACGATCAAAGAAATTGCCTGACGGTTGAAAACTTCTAACAAACCGTTTTGAAAAATAAAGTTGGATGATTTTTTCTTAATAAAAGATTTTGATAGACTGTTTTTAGCTCCATCAACGGCTTTTGATTTCAAAACAATTATCATTAAGTCTCAACAAGATTTATATTTAGCAGAAGAATTTGTCAACTGATTAGAAATTTTTACCACAATTAAAAATGATCGAGAGCGTTATCCATATGTAATTACAAATAATTATGAAGTGTACAAACAAACGACATTCGTCGAATTTGTAAAAACTAATCGCTATTTGATAGATAATAAAATTCGCTATCGAAATCGTATTTATAAAGCTGTTGTGTATAAAGAAAATGAGCTAAAAATATTAAATAAAATGACAAGATAACAAGTTAAAAAAACTTGCAAGATATGATATCATTATTTATATTTAGCCAAAAGGAGAATACTGATGAAAAAGAAAAAAAGTTCTTTATGGTTCTGGATAATTTCATTACTAATAGTAGCAATTATTATTGCAATTATAGTTTTCACAATTAAAGGAACAACTCAAGTTATTGGATGAGAAGAATTCATTAAATATATGGGAAATACTGAAGAAAAAATTAAAAACTTGACGATATATAATTCAATAAATGGTACTACTCAAATTCATGGAATTATTCACGGAGAAAAAGGGTGAACAAAATTCGTTGTTTATGCTACCCAAAATCAAGTGAACACTGTTGACAATGTTTTGGCAGGAATAATTGGCGAAGCACCTTCTGAATGGGTTAAAGCTATTCAAGAATGAAAAGGTTGAGCAAAAAATTTATGAGGTGACAAACCTACTGTTCCTCTTGTGCCTTCATCTGCAGCAGCAATAATTTCATCAATATTGCCAATGATTATTTTAATAGCTTTATATATTGGTATTTACTACTTTATGACTAAAAATAGTGGTGGAGCAGGTGGTCCTGGTGGAATGTTTGGAATGGGTAAAAATAGAGCTCGTCAAACTAAATCAGATGTTAAATTTGCAAATGTAGCAGGGATTGAAGAGGAAAAATCTGAATTAGTAGAATTAGTAGATTACCTAAAAAATCCTCAAAAATACGCTGCAGCTGGAGCAAGAGCGCCTAAAGGTGTTCTAATGGAAGGACCACCAGGAACTGGTAAAACTTTATTAGCAAAAGCAGTTGCAGGAGAAGCGGGAGTAGCATTTTTCTCAATAGCAGGATCAGAATTTGAAGAAATGTTTGTTGGGGTTGGAGCAAGCCGTGTTCGTGAAATGTTTAATGATGCCAAAAAATCAGCACCAGCAATTATCTTTATTGATGAAATTGATGCTGTTGGTCGTAAACGTAACTCAGGAATGGGTACAGGAACTAACGAACAAACTCTTAACCAATTGCTAGTTGAAATGGATGGTTTTGGAACAAATGCGGGAATTATTGTTATGGCAGCAACTAACCGTGCTGATGTTCTAGATCCAGCTTTATTAAGACCAGGACGTTTTGACAGGGTAATTCAGGTTTCATTGCCAGACATTAAAGAACGTAAAGCAATTTTATCATTGCATGCCAAAGGTAAAAAAATATCTTCTGATGTTAATTGACATAGAGTAGCTGAAAGAACTCCAGGATTCTCGGGAGCTCAATTAGAAAACGTACTTAATGAAGCTGCGATCTTAATGGTTCGTGAGGGACGAGATATTATTACGATTAAAGAAATCGATGAAGCAATTGATCGTGTAGTTGGTGGACCAGCTAAAAAATCACGTGCAATGACTTTATTAGATAAACAAATCGTTTCTTACCATGAATCAGGACATGCTTTAATTGGATTGAGACTTGATAGTGCTTCTAAAGTACAAAAAGTAACAATTATTCCTCGTGGAAATGCGGGTGGTTATACAATTATGACTCCAAGAGATGAAACAGTATTTTCTTCTAAAAAAGACTTATATGCAACAATTGCGGGTTATCTTGGTGGACGTGCAGCCGAAGAAATTATGTTTGGAAAAGACAACGTAACTACGGGTGCTCATGATGACTTAGATAAAGCAACAAATATTGCAAGAAGAATGGTCGTTCAATTTGGTATGTCAGATTTGGGAATGACTAAATATTTAACAATGGCTGAAGAATCATACGGTAAAATGGAAGGGACATATTCTGATGCAACAGCGTTAAGAATTGACTCTGAAATTGAGAAAATTTTAAATGAAGCTTATATTTTAGCAATTAAAATTATTAAAGAAAACAAAGATACTTTGGAATTGTTAGCTGAGTCTCTTCATGTTTTGGAAACAATTACTGCAGAGCAAATTGATTACATTGATAAAAATAATGCATTGCCACCTGAAGTTATTGAAGAAAAGAATAAATATCAAAAAGAAAAAGCAAAAATTGAATCTGGAGAAATTATTGATATTGATTTAGATGATATTGTTGAAGAAGTTGATACTCCTGTAGATATTGACAATAATATAATTGAAGACACATCAGAAGATGATGAAAAAGAGAAACAAAAATAATAATTAAATAACGAAATGAGTAGTCATTTCGTTATTTTTATAGAAAATGAGATTTAAAATATGGATATAAGAATTCGTGGAATAAGTTCTAAGCACAATGCAAAAATTTCAATTGTTGATATAACAGAATCAATGCAAAAGATAATTGAATTACAAGGATCAAATCCGTTAGTTACAATAGCTCTTTCAAAGTTCACAGCTGCAAACACGCTACTTGCTATGGAATTGAAAAACGGAGAAAAAATGACAGCAAATATTTCAACTAAAGATGGAAAAATTGGTAAAATGATCACTGAATTTCAAAATGACAAAATTCGTAGTTATGCTCAGCATAATAATTTTGACTCTCGTGAAATTTTGAAAATGGAAAATCCCATTATTGGAACAGTTGGGACTCAAGGTAGCTTACTAATTAGTCAGGATTTAAATATGCGTGACCCGTATGTTTCAAATACCGATCTTGTTGATGGAAGTATTGATTTAGATTTTATGAATTATTTGAGAAGCTCTAATCAAGTACAATCGTTTATTACAACTAAAGTATCATTGAACAATGATTTTACAATTAAAAAAGTTGTTGGAATTCTAGTTCAATTATTACCAACTCACACAGAAAATGATATTGATTACTTGGAAGAAAAAATTGGCAATAGTAGTTATGTTGGAGAAATTTTGCTTAAATCAACTAATTATGAAGCTCTAATCAAAGAAATTATTGAGGATGCAGTAATTTTAGAACAACGCCAATTACAATTTGAATGTACATGTTCAAAAGAAAAAGTTATGAGATCAATTAAAATGTTGGGCCAAGCTGAAATTTCTAACATTATTGAAGAAAAAAAAGATGTAGAAATTGTTTGTGAATTTTGTAGTAGGAAGTATCTAGTTAATTCAAATGATATTTCAGAGTTGTTGGATTAATAAAAAATAATCTATAAAAAAGTAAACTTATTGTGTGATAAAATATTTTTGACATTGTTTTGAAATTAAGGGAGGATAAATGACAAATTTTACAAAATTGGAAAAATTAAAAGAAGCTTTGGCTAGCACTGAAAAAAATTTGGAGTGACAAAAGCAATCTTTAATTGAAGACAATCCAGATCGTGACAAGCTAATTCAAAAATTAGAAAAAGTGGCAGAGGATTTGAAAGAAAAGATTAATAGATTTGAGTCTAATAATATTGAAGAGCAAAAAGAGGAAATTATTGCGGATAAAGTTAGTGATGAAAAAGCAAAAATTTCTAAAAAAACTGTTTCTAAAAAAACTGCAAAATTAGAGCCTGTCATTAATGATAGTGATAGAAACTTTTTAAACGTTGGCGAAAAGCCTGATTTTGAGGACGGAGTTAAAGGGCTAAAACAAAAACTTAAACGTCAAAAACAGTTAACTGCTAAATACTCAAAAAATATATTAGATGGTGATGTTATAACGACTGAGAATTATCAACCAAATTTGGATAAACATATTATTGAGTTAAAAAATGTTCGCAAATCTTATATTACAGGAGATTTGGAAACGCCAGTTTTAAAGGGTATCGATATTATTTTAGATAAGGGTGATTTTATTGTTATTTTGGGACCATCAGGGTCTGGAAAGACTACTTTCTTAAATATTATTTCTGGCTTGGATAAAGCAAGTGAAGGAGACGTATTTATTTTAGGATCAAATTTAACACTGTTAAAAGATTCACATTTAACTAAATTTCGTCGTCGAAATGTTGGATTTATTTTCCAACAATACAACTTGCTAACTAATTTAACAGCTAAAGAAAATGCTGAAGTTGGTGAAAATCTTTCATCTAATAAAGAAAATGCAATGTCAATTGAAGATATTTTTACGACTATTGGAATGGCCGAGCAAATGAACAAATATCCTCATCAGATGTCTGGAGGACAACAGCAACGTGTTTCAATTGCGCGTGCTTTAGCAAAAAATCCAAACATTCTTTTTGCAGATGAACCAACAGGAGCATTGGATGAAGAAATGGGGCGTAAAGTTCTTGAAATTTTAGTTAAAGTAAATCGTGAATATAAGACAACAATCGTTGTTGTTACTCATAACCCAAATATTGCTAAAATCGCTAACACGGTGATTAATATTAAAAATGGACTAATTGACAGTTTGGAACATAATGATACTCCTGCTGACCCACGAACAATTGATTGATCATAATTAAAATTAATATTTTTTAATTAAATACTCTATATTTTTTGAAGCAATTTTTTTCAAAAAATATAGGGCATTTTTTTATTTTTTAAACAAAAATTTCTTTACCTTTATTTTAAAAAATGTAAAGAAATTTTCAATACAATATTTGTTTTTTTTAGTATATTTAATTTATAAAAAGAAAAAGGAGAAATTTTATGTCTGAAAATAAAAGCCATCATGTTTATGAATTAATTCGTAATCGTCGTGCCACAAAGAAAATGGTACCTGATTATATAATTGATGAAAAAACTTTAAACTCAATTACTGAAGCCATCCGTTGAACTTCAGCAAGTTATGGAATTTTTAGTTATAGAATTATTGTTTTGCCAAGAAACAGCTTAAGAACTGAGTTAGCCCCATATTTTTTTAATCAGAGTCAATTTGTAAACGCGAGTCATGTTATTTTATTTGTCAGTGCTAAGGAAAAGTACTTACGTGAATCTCTTGTTGAAAAAAGTATTTCTGCTACTGTGCCAGTTGAATCTATGCGTCCTTCAAGAACAGAAGCGGTTTACAGCAATTGAAGCCAAAATCATGTTTTACCTGATTGATGAGCACAAAAACAAGCTTATATTGCTTTAGGGAGTGCGATGATTGCTGCAGCTGATGTTGGAATTGGAACAGGACCAATGGAAGGTTTTGATAAAGACAATGTCAACAGTACATTAATTAAGCATAAATTGATTAATGGGGAAAATGAGCAATTTGTTGTTGCTCTAGGAATGGGAAAACCAGATTTGCAAGATCCTTATGTATACTTTTTTGATAAAGTTCGTATGAACGAGAAAGAATTTACAACAATTTTAAAAGAAGATTAAGTGATTAATCTAAAATATGTTATTTTTAAAAGTTTTTGCAAATTTTTGAGCAGGCTCTCAAAATTTACAAAAACTTTTTTTTTTTTTTTTGTTTCAAAAAGTCGTAATTTGCTTAAACAACAAACTCATTTTCACTTTGAAAACTTGTTTTGTTGTCTTTTGAAGTTTAAAAAGTTAAAATTAATTTATTATGGAGGTACCCTATGCCAATTTTAAAATTCAGTGGAGTAAGCAGAGAAGCGGTTGAAAAATATTCACAACTAATTGATGAAATTGGAAAATTGGTCAATGCTGCTCCTGAAAACATTATGTTCATTAGCGAAGAAAGTGATATTCTTCCTAAAGTAGAAAATAAAGGACCAATTTTTGTTTCTGTTGAATGAATGGCACGTTTGGATAAGGAAGAACTTTTGGCTAAACATTTGACTGACTTTTTTAAAAACTATGGAACAAAAGTAGGAGTATTTTTTACAGACGTTAATAGCAAGTGATATATGAATGGAAATAAAGTAGGTTAAAATGAAAATTGGAAATATTGAGATAGTAGGACAGGTAATCCAAGGACCAATGGCAGGAATATCTAATGCACCATTTAGAGTTATTGCTAAGGAAAAAGGCGCAGCTTTGGTAGTTGCTGAAATGGTGTCAATTGAGGGGATGGTCCATGAAAATGCCAAAACTTTTAGCATGCTGGCTGTTGATCCGACAGAACATCCAATGAGTATGCAAATTTTTGGTAATGATGTAGAATCGTTTATTAAAGCAGTTAAGTGAATTGACGCAAATGTAGAATGTGACATTATTGATTTAAATATTGGTTGTCCAGCACCAAAAGTTGCCGTTCGCTCAGCTTCAGGTTCAAGTTTGCTAAAAACTCCAGAACTAATTTATGATATTGTAAAGGCAGTTGTAGCAAGTACTAAAAAGCCAGTTACTGCAAAAATTCGTTTGGGTTGAGACAAAGATAGTGTTAATGCAATTGAGGTAGCTCAACTAATTGAAAAAGCAGGCGCAAGCGCAATCGCAGTTCATGGACGAACACGTGCTGACTTTTACACCGGCCATGCAGATTGAGAAAAAATAAAGGAAGTTAAAGAAGCAGTGAAAATTCCTGTTATTGGTAATGGCGACGTTATTGACGCCAAAACAGCAAAGAAAATGTTAGACGAAACAGGTTGTGATGCTGTAATGATTTCACGAGCATGTCAGGGGAACCCTTGAATTTTCGGCCAAGTTAATCATTATTTAAAAACTGGGGAGGAGCTTCCTGGTCCTGATTTTGAAGAATGAAAAGCGACTGTTGAAAAACACGCGGAAATGCTAGTTGAATTAAGAACTGAAGAATGAGGAATGCGTGAGTTTAGAAAACATTTAGCATGGTACTTAGATGTATTACCATACAAGGCAAATGTTAAGGCACTGAAAGATAAGGCAAATCAAATTTTGATATTACCAGATATTCAAGCAATTATAAAAGAGTATATTGATTTTAAATAATCATAACAAGAAAGGAAAACCTACAATGGCAATTGAAGAAAGAAAATTCACGGAGCAAGAACAAATTCGTCGTGAAAAATATCAAAAATTAGTGGTAAAAGGTAAGGACCCTTATAAAATTAGTAAGTACGAAAAATCTGCATCTTTGACTTTTTTAAATAAACAATTTGGTAATTATACTAAAGAAGAATTAGCAAATTTGGACCAGGAATGCATTTCTGTGGCTGGTCGTATTAAGCTTTATCGTGAAGCTGGTAAAAAAGCGGCATTTGTAAATATTGATGATCAAGATGGCTCAATTCAACTTTATGTAAGAATGGATGAAATTGGAGAAATATTATTTGAAGATTTTCGTGAGTTAGATTTGGGAGATATTATTGGTGTTAAAGGTATAATGATGAAAACCGACCATGGAGAATTAACAGTTAGAGTCAAAGAATATACACTACTATCAAAAGCCTTAAGACCATTACCAGATAAACATGCAGGTATTCAGGACATTGAAGAAAAGTATCGTCGTCGTTACGTTGATTTAATAACAAACCATGATGTCAGACAAACATTTTTAAAGCGCTCTAAAATTATTCGCACGATTCAGAATTTTTTGGATTCCAAAGGATATATTGAAGTAGAGACACCAATCTTACACGCTGTTAAGGGTGGAGCTGCTGCAAAACCTTTTATTACACACTATAATGCATTGGATACTGATGTCTATTTACGTATTGCAACAGAGTTACATTTGAAACGTTTGATTGTTGGTGGTTTTGAGGGAGTTTACGAAATCGGGCGTATTTTTAGAAACGAAGGAATGAGTACTCGCCATAATCCAGAATTTACAAGTATTGAATTGTATGTAGCTTATGAAGATATGAATTTCTTAATGGGATTAACTGAAGAAATTTTTAAAATATGTAATGAAGCTATTGGTAATCCTAATGTAATTAGTTATGGCGGACATCAAATTGATCTGTTTAAACCTTTTAACAGATTACACATGGTTGATGGAGTTAAAAACATTACAGGAGTTGATTTTTGAAAACAAATGACAGTTGAACAAGCTTTAGCGTTGGCTAAAGAACATAATGTTCATGTTGAAAAACATCAAGAAACTGTGGGACATATTATTAATTTATTTTATGAAGAATTTGTAGAATCAACAATTATTGAACCTACTTTTGTTTATGGACATCCCAAAGAAATTTCTCCATTATCAAAAACAAATCTTAATGATTCACGTTTTACTGATCGATTTGAATTATTTATTCTTGGCAGAGAATATGCCAATGCCTTTTCTGAACTAAATGATCCTATTGATCAATATGAACGCTTTAAGTCTCAAATTGAAGAAGAAGCGGCTGGAAATGATGAAGCAAATGATATGGACCTTGATTTTATTGAAGCATTAGAACACGCCATGCCACCGACTGCTGGAATTGGAATTGGAATTGATCGATTAGTAATGTTACTAACAAATTCTGAATCAATTAAGGATGTTTTGCTTTTTCCTCAAATGAAACCAAAAGAATAATTTCTAAAGACTACGAGCTATCGTAGTCTTTCTTATTAAGAAAGGTTTTAAAATAGTTGAGATTAAGTTATAATTTAATATGCGAGTTAATTACACGGATTAACTCCTTGGCTTAACGGCCCACAAGACCATAAGGAGAATTTAATTATGATTAGAAAATATGAAATTATGTATATTCTTGATCAAGACGTTAAAGACGCTAAAGAATTATCAGACAAATTGAATGGTATTTTAGCTGAAGGTGGAAAAATTATTGAAAGTAAAGATTTAGGATTAATGAACTTTGCTTACGAAATTGATCACAAGAAAAAAGGATTCTATACAGTAGTTATTGTTGAAGCAACAACAGCTGCAGTCGCAGAATTTGAACGTGTTGCTGGAATTGACAGAAATGTTGTTAGAACATTAGTTTTAAATACTGAAAACTTACAAAACTATGAACAAACAACAGAATTATCAAAAACAGATATGACAAAATTTGAAGAAGAACGTCGTGAAAGAAGAAACTTCAAAAAACCATTTAACAAAAACTTTAATAGAGAAGATGCGCCAAAAGCTGAAGCTCCAAAAGCTGAAGAAGTTAAATAGTATTAATTGCAAGAAAGAGAAGGGGGCAACAATATGAACCAAGTTAGTTTAATTGGTAGATTAGCCAGAGATCCTGAATTAAGAGAAGCTGGAAATGGATCTAAATTTTTAGGTTTTACATTAGCAGTTTCTGAATTTAGTCGTGATAAAGAATTCACAAACTTTATTCCATGTGTTGCATGAGATAAAGCAGCTGAAAATATGGCTAAATTCTTAAAAAAAGGTAGTTTAATTGCAGTTACAGGAAGAATTTCAGTGAGATCAAACAATACAAACGGTAAATATGAAACTATCGTAAATGTAAACGCTGACCGTGTACAATTCCTTGAATCTAAAAGTAACAACGCATCAACTGCTTCAAACCAATCATCACAATCTGATTCAAATTTTGATTTAAGTCAAAATAATGGTTTTGTTCAAGAACAAGAACCAGTTGGTAACCTTTCTAATGAAGATGAAATCATCTTAAGTGATGATGATTCTATATTATGAGATTAATAATAGAAGGAGTAAAATTTTATGCAAAAAAAATTCGTTAAAAAAAGAAAAAAAGTCAATTTCTTTGCCAAAAATAGTATTAAATACATCGATTACAAAGATGTTGAAATGCTAAAAAAATTTATCTCAGGAAATGGACAAATCTTACCAAGAAGAGTCACTGGTACATCTCCAAGAGATCAAAGAGTTTTGGCATTAGCTATTAAAAGAGCACGTCAAATGGCTTTATTACCATACGTTGTTGAATAATAAAACTTTAGTACGGATTGACAAAAATTAAAAGTGCAAGGCCAATGATTTATTCGTTGGGCCTTGCACTTTTAATTTGCATGTAAAAGTATTTTTAGCGTTAAAATATTCTAAGCGTTAAGTAAACAGGCCTTTAAGTGTTATTGCGTAAATTGCCTATAATTTGTTTAGCTTAGCAATTAGATATGTAGTTATAATATAAATGCTTAAAAAAATTTTAAAGACGTAGAAGTTTTTAGATTTTTAGCTTAATTTGGTATTGTTATTTTAAACTAGCAAGGCACTCTCTTTTCATTTTTTGTATATAAGAATAAATTTTCCAATAAAAGGTACATTGTAAATAAAGACATGTTTTCTAGTAAAATTGGGAACCCCAACTTTTCTGGAAAATTTGTTATGCATAATAAAAAAATATTTGTTGTTGACTCGCAAAGTAACTATATAGAATATTATGATACTGCTTTAAATAAACGCATAGAATTAAAATCAGCAACAGGTTTAAAACACTCTTAAAAGATATTACTATAGTTAACAACAAAATTTACGGTTTATTAGTAATGGTGAAATTAGCAAAATTAAATTAAACACTAATAGTTTCGAAGCCGAAGTAACTTTTAGTGATAGTAGTAAAACATTTAACAAGCTTGCTTCATATAATAATCAATTGTTTATTTCGACGTCATATTCAACAGAAGGATTATATAAATTAGACAGTAGCAAGCAATTAGTTAGTATTGCTTCAGTAAACGCAATTAGTGCTGATATAGAAGCGATGCATGTTGATGGAAATAAACTGTATATGCTATATAATAAGAAAAAGAATTCTTCTTATTTAGAAAAAAATATACATATATTGTTTAAAATATACATTCTTAAATGAACATAATTTACTAATAAGTAATAAATGTAGAAAACTTTATATATCGTGCTGCAAATTACAAGAATTTGCAGCACTTTTTTATATTAATCAATTGGCAATTGCCTTAAATAAAAAGTATTTAAACCTTTTTTTGACTATAATATTTACTTTTTTAAGCGCGAACTAAAATTTTGAATAGCATATAATTGGTACGATATATACTTTTTTTCATTCAAATAACTATATTTGTTAATAATAGTTTCAACCTTATAATAGCTTAAATACAAAATTGTTTTATAACTCAAGTTGATCAATAATTTTGCAGCACTGATATTATTTTTATCCTAACTTTGTAAATATTTTTTTTGGGTAATGATGATAGTTTTCTAATGTAGTATTGCTAGATTGTTACCTAAATAAGACTTTTTGTAGTTAAATATTAAATTTTTTTAAATCTAAAGTTTATTTTAAATCCATGTTAAAAATTATAGACTGCGCTTGGTTTTTTATTTTATATAACAAAGACCTTAATAAGTAATGGTTTTTATAATAAAATAAGTATATGAAACGGAGCTGATTATATGAAAGTTATATTTTTAAAAGACGTTAAAGGTCAAGGGAAAAAAGATGAGGTTAAAGAAGTTTCTGATGGATATGCTAGAAACTATTTATTACCAAATGGATTGGTCAAATTGGCAACTGAAAATAGCATTAAGACATTAAAAACTAAACTTCAAACTGCTAATGAAGAAGAAGAATTGGCAAAAGCACAAACAATGCTAATTAAAAAAGCAATTGAAGAAGTAACACTTAAATTTAAGCTACAAGTTATCGATAATAAGGCATTCGGATCAATATCAAATCAAGATATTGCTGATCAATTAGCAAAAGTTTATCATATTACTGTTGATAAAAGAAAATTTATTAACTTTAAAAATTTAAACCACATTGGTTTACATTATATTCGTATTAAATTGGACTTTGGAATTGAGGCCAAATTAAAAGTAGAAATTAAGGAAGTATAAAATGGAACATCAAACACAACAACAATTTGAGGTATTGGATCAAGCAGAAAAAATTGTGCTTGCAATTGCAATTCATTCTCCTAATGCATTACCCGATATTTTGGTGCGTTTGGTAAGCGATGACTTTTATCAAAGTGCTCATAAATTAATTTTTAATGCAATTGTAGAATTAAGCCAAAACTCAAAGGAATTGTCTACAACAACTGTAGCAATATACTTAGAAAGCAAAAAACAATTGGAAAAAGCTGGTGGAGCTGAGCAAATTTCAGAAATTGGAAATTATTTTTATACTGATGAAGGTGTAGAGGATTATATCGATATTGTTTTTAAAGCAAGCATGTCAAGAAAATTTGATTCAACTTTAATGAAAATTCAAGAATTGCGTAAAAGTAATTCAAGTTTGGAAGATGTTTTAAATCAGGCGCAAAGAGAATTGTTAGAAATTGATTTAGAAGCCAAAAAATCTGAAATTTTATCTATTGGAATTGCAGCTAAAGAAGTTATCAAAAAAATTAAGGATTTAGAGCAACGTGAAGAAACTTTGACTGGAGTTACAACAGGGTTTGCAAAACTAGATAAAATGACATCAGGATTGCAATCTTCAGATTTAATAATTTTGGCTGCACGTCCGTCAGTTGGGAAAACAGCTTTTTCTTTAAACTTAGCTTATAATGCAGCAAATCAAGGTCGCAAAGGAGTGGCAATTTTTTCAATCGAGATGCCAAAGGAACAATTGACTCAACGTATTTTAGCAACAATGACACAAATTGATTCTACAAAATTACGTACTGGTAAAAACTTGCAAAAGGACGACTGATTAAAAATTACAAGAGCGGACGATCGTTTACAATCAACAAATATTTTTATTGATGATACTCCTGGAATTACAATTCAGCAAATTCAGTCAAAGTTACATAAGCTAAAACGCGATCATGAAGTTGAGTTATGTATTATTGATTACTTGCAATTAATTACAACACCAGGGGCAAATGGAAATGATCGACAAAATGAAATTTCTAATATTTCTCGTCAGTTAAAACGTATTGCGCGTGATACAGGAATTCCAATTGTTTGTTTATCTCAATTATCACGTGGAGTTGAAAAGCGTGAAGATAAGCGACCATTGATGTCAGACTTGCGTGATTCTGGAGCGATTGAACAGGATGCAGACATTATTATGTTTTTATTCCGTGATGATTATCAAAATCATAATCGTACTCAAGAGCAAATTGAAGATCCGATTTCAGAGGTTGAATTAATTATTGCCAAACATAGAAATGGTTCAACAGGAACAGTTGAATTATACTTTGACAAACCGCACGGTAAATTTACTGATAGAAACTAAGGGTCTTTTAAAACCCTTTTTTGTTGCTATAATATATATATTGTGCTTTAAAAGCAAATGATCTAGAAAGAGGTTATTATATGAAGAAAATACTAGGTCTTTTAATGTCGATGACAATTATTTCAGCAGGAACAGCTTCTGTTGTTGCTTGTACATCACCTGTTAAAAGTATTCCTACATATTTTGCAAATTCAGAAAATATGCTAAATGAAACTGATTTTGTTAAATGGGATAAAGATAATAATAAGTATGTAAAAGATGAAGAAGCTTTTAAAGAATGAAAAGCAAAAAAACCTGTTGATCAAAAAACAGCGATTAACATTGGTTTAAATGGAAGAACAGGAGTTTTTAATAGACTGCGTTCAGACATTTCTAATGTTTTAACATACAGCGGTCGTGAGACAACTAAGGACAAGTTTTTAGCACATAAAAAAACTTTTAAAGGAGTGGACGAAGGAACTAGCGTTGACGGAATTTATGATGACGTTTTGACAGAAACAAAGAAACCTGAAGAATATTATGCTAGATTTCAAAATACTCAAGTATCTTCGCTATTGGGACTATATCAGTTACAAAAATTTGTCAAAAGTGGCGATGTAACACAAGAAACTGCAAACAAAGCATCGGGAAATAATTTACAAGTTGTTGAGCAAAGTGAAGAATTCTTTAAATCAATCGCCAGTGAAGGCGATTATGCTTCAAAAAATGGTTCATTTACAAAAATTGAATATTCCTTCGAAGCAGCAAATGCAGATAACAAAATAGCGTATGTTGAAAATGGGGAAACAATTGAAAAAACTGAATTGAAGGTTGCTGAATATTTATCTCCAGAAACAAATGTTTATGAGCTATCTGAAGATGCCGCTAATAAGGCAAAAGGACAGACTGGAAATGCCGGTTATGACCCTTTCGCACAAAAAACGGTTTCTTCAGACTCAGTTGTTAAGGCAGATATTTTCCAATCAGCAGAGTTTACTAAAAAAGAAAAAACTGATGATTTTAGAAAAGAATATTTAGCTGTTTCTTCAGAAAGGCTAGATGATTTAAAATTTGAGTACGTTGCTACTAAGGATAAAGACAATAAATATTCTTTAACAGTTAATAACAAATTATCATATATAACTGCACCAACATCAATTGATGTTAAATATGTATACAATACTGACATTGAATTAAAAACAGGAGAAGAGAAAGGTCGTTCTTTTACTGTTGAAGCTAAAATTGAAGGAATTAGAGCGGTGTATCGTCCGTCAGTGGCAGGGGTTAAAGTTCAAAAAGACGGAAAAGCGAAAACTCAATTTGGTTGAGTATTAGTGGGGTATCAGTTTAACGGTGATAAGGATTCACAAGTAACTGAAAATGGTCAAAGTCTTGAAGCAGCCAATAAAAAAACGGGAACAATCACTTATCATAATAAATTTAAAGACTTTAAAATTAGTAATTTGCAAGTTTCTGAAGGCGATAAGGTTAAATAAAATCTTATTTTAAAAATATGGCATAGGCTATATTTTTTTTATCTTAAAGTTTTATATGCAAATTAGAGTAAAAAACCAATATAATTAATATTAACTAAGATTTTATAAGTATATGATATTCTTATGGTAAAAGGGGTGAATTTATGAAGGCAATTAGCGACTACTTGTTAGAAGGTCATAATTTAGCGATTGTTGCTACATGATTCACTTTTGCAATTGCAACACTTTATGCTGGTGGTCAGGGATTTATTTACAAATATAAAAAGCGTCGTAACATTCCATATACTGGAATGAAATTTAATACACGAAACATTACATATATTTCAATGATGGTTGCTGTATCTGTAGCAATTACCGTAGTTATTTCTTTAACCTTACCAGTTACGGTTTTTCCACCAATCAGAGTTGCTTTTGAAGGAATTATGATTAAAATAACTGGAATGATTTTTGGTCCTATTGTCGGTATTATTGTTGGATTAACAACTGAAACGTTAACAATGATGTTTGTTCCATCATATATCCATATTGCATATTTTTTAGTAGCTATTGGATTTGGGTTTTGATCGGGATTATGTTCATACGCTTTTAAATGAACAGGAAATAGAAGAGTTTTTTCAATTACATTAATTACAGGAGTAATTGTATCTTTTACCGGGCTTATGTGATTTATTTTTAGAAATGTAACGTTGGAAAATATTAATTTTTTGGGAATTGAACTTAGTCCAGCATTTTACCCTTATTTATTTTTAATTATGATGAGTATAACTTTAATAGTTGTATATGTTTTATGTGCCGTTTTATATTTTACGAAAAAAACATACTGACTAGATACTGTTTTGCCAGTTGTGTTAATTTGTGTTGTGACAGAATTAATTTGTACAATTATTATTTCAGCCTGAGGAGATTCTGGTTTTTTTGCATCAGGAGGATCTGATGCTTATATTTCAATGGTCGTTTTACGTGTTTTTCAAGTACCATTTAAAATTATTTTTAATACTGCTGTTTTGACTACTGTTTATTCTGTGCTAAGACCGCTAATTAAAAATACTAAATAGGAGGTTACATGAAAATTTATGATTCTCTAACTGGTGAAAAAAATATTTTGTCCTCTAAAAAAGTCAATATTTATTGCTGCGGGCCTACTGTTTATAATTACATCCATATTGGAAATGCTCGTCCAGTAATATTAGTTGATATTTTGATACGATATTTAAAAAGTCGTGGTGTAGAAGTTAATTATTTGCAAAATATCACTGATGTTGATGACAAGATTATTAAGAAGGCGATTGAGCAAAATTTGACTGAAAATGAAATTTCGTCTTTATACACTGAAGCTTATATAAAGGATTTAAAATCACTCAATATTATTATGCCAACTAAGTTAATTCCAATTAGTCAAAAATTACCTGAAATGTTAGATTTTATTGAAAAGCTTGTTGAAACCGGCGATGCTTATGTAGTTGATGGAGACGTTTATTTTGATATTAAAAAGTGATTTAAGATTTATGGAGAGTTATCGGGACGTAAAGTTGATGAATTGATAGCTGGCGAACGAATTGAAATTGATCTTAAAAAGCATGACCCATTGGATTTTGTGATATGAAAAAAGACAGACGCTGGAATCAAGTGAAAGTCAAAGTTTGGTGAAGGGCGTCCAGGATGACACACCGAATGCTCTGTGTTAATTGATGAATACTTTAATCATGAGACAATAGATATTCATGCTGGTGGAATTGATTTAAAGTTTCCGCATCATGAAAATGAGCGTATTCAGTTTATTGCATATAACCAACAAGAAATTGCAAAAAATTGAATGCATAATGGCCATGTAACATTAGAAGATGAAAAAATGTCAAAGTCATTGGGAAACACAGTTTTGGTAAAAGATTTTATTTTAAACTATGGATCAAATTTGTTGCGCTGATTTTTTTTAACATCGCAATATCGTCAACCATTAAATGTCAGCGAAAATATAATTAATCAAGGGGAAAAGTTTTTTGAGAAAATTGAAAATTTGCGCAAAAAAGTTTTGAATGCTTTGTTATCAAATGAGCAGTTTGTAGATGTAGAAATGAATAATCTGATTATTAAAGAATTTAATGATCAAATGGACAATGATATCAATACCGCATTGGTTTTAACAATTATTGACCGCGTTATTAAAGAGATTAATAAAGAAATAACTAATCAACAAGAAACACAGTGAATTGGAAAATTTAAAAGTCTCGAGCATATTTTTGCAACATTGGGATTCATGGAGCTTTTAAATGTTAAATTTACAGATGAGGATCAAGGGCTTTTTAAAGCTTGAAAGTCAGCTTTGCAAAAAAAAGATTTTGCGACTGCAGATAATTTGCGTCAACAATTAGTAAGAAAGAAACTGGTATAAATATGGAACAATTAAATTTGATATATGGTAAACATGCTATAGAAGAATTTGCTCAAAAGCACCCAAAAATGATTCGTAAAATTTGAGTCAAAGATTTTAAATATATAGAAAAGTTTACAAATCTTGAGGAGTTTGGTATCAAGGTAATTAAATCTAATGATGAGCAATTAAATAAGATGTTTTATGAAGAAGTTAATCATCAGGGAATTGTAGCAGAAGTAAAAGAATATAATTATGTGCCTTTTGCTCAAGCACTTGAAAATTTAAAAGATAAATCGACAGCTATTGTTTTGTTGCTAGATCAAATTCACGACTCTCACAACTTTGGTGCAATCTTGAGATCAGCGAGTCTATTAGGAATAGAACAAGTAGTTATTCTTGATCGTAAACAAGTATCAGTTAATTCAACAGTTGTAAAAACTTCAGCTGGAACAGTTTATGATCTAAGTATTTCTAAAGTAAGCAATTTGAATAATGCGATTAGAGAATTTCAACAGCATGGTTTTTGAGTTTACTCAACAAATATTAATAAGCATTCAGTTGATATTCGTAAAGTTGATTTTGCTCAAAAAACTGTTTTGGTTATTGGAAATGAGCAAAAAGGGGTTTCTGATTTAATTACTAAGAATAGTGATATGAATATTTTTATTCCTTCAACAAAAATAATTGATTCATTTAATGCTTCAGTTGCAGCTGCCATAGCAATGTTTGAAATTGCTAATAAAATTGGAAAATTAGATTAAGTTGTCTTATAAGTTGCTTAAAAAACTGCTTTCTATATAATATAAATGATGAGGAGGATAACATTATGGGTTCAAATAGTCGAAAAATTATATTAGTATGTGAAGATTGTTTGAGTAGAAATTATTCTCTTACGAAAAGTACTCTAACTCAAAAAGAAAGATTACAAATTAAAAAATTCTGTACAACATGTAATGCACACACTCTACACAAGGAAACAAGATAGCATGGCGAAACAAGATAAACAACTAAAAAAAGAGTTAAAAGCTCAAGCTAAATTGGCTAAGAAGTCAAAGCAACAGTCATTAAATACCAGTGAAGAACAGGCAGAGGGTGTTAAAGTTCCAACCAAAAAAGTTACTACAAAAATATCAAAGCAGACAAAGGCAAAAATTAATGTTAAACCTGAAAAAGAAAAAATAGATGTTAAATTGGCTTTTAAAGAATTTCCAATTAAAATGGCAAAAGAAGTCAATAAAATTAAGTGATCAGGTCGCGAAAATTTAACAAGAAAATTTATTATTGTTATTTTGTTTATGTTATTTTTTGCAGTTCTATTTTTCTTCGTTGATTGAGGACTACAACAATTATTTGTGTTAATTAAAGTTATATAAGGAGAATAAAAATGTCAAACATCGATTTAAAACAGCTAGAAGATGAAATTTTAAGCGCAAAGGGGCAATGATTTGTTGTCAATTCACAAACTGGGCATGAAGACAAAGTTTTAGCTGATTTACAACAAAAAATCAAATCATCAAACTTGGAAAATGAAGTTTTTGATGTAAGAATTTCAAAAGGATCAACAACAACTAAAACCGGAAGACAAACTGTTAAAAATCGTTTTCCAGGATATATTTTTATTAATATGATTATGTCAGAAAAGGCTTGATTCATCGTTAGAAATACTCCGGGAGTAACTGGTTTCATTGGTTCTTCTGGAAGAGGAGCAAAACCATTTCCATTAGCAACTGAAGAAGTTTTAAGAATGTTGATGCCTGAAGAAGAGATCGTGGAATTGGACATTGATACTAATGAGGCAAAAGCTGAAGTTAAAACTGAAAAAGTTAAAGGTGAGGCTGTAGCTAAAAAAGAATTAAAAACAGCAAGTTTTGAAGTTGGAGAACTAGTAGTTATTAAAGACGGAATTCATGCTGGTGAAGAAGGAATAGTTAAAGAAATGGACTATTCAAAAGGTGTTGCATTAGTTTCAATTGAAATGTTTGGACGTTACACAACTCTTGAAATGTTTTTTGAGAATGTTGAGTCAATAAAAGAATATTAATTATAATCCTAAAAGTGCTTTGTGCACTTTTTCTTTTTTTGTATTATAATTATTAAAGGCCGATTTTTATTGTGGGAGAAGAACTATGAAGTTAGTATTCACATGAACCACAGCGAGTAAAAACCAGTCAACTAAATAAATATTAGGAGGACAAACCCGTGGCTAAAAAAATCACACGTATCGCAAAATTAGAATTCATGGCTATGCAAGCTAAACCAGGAGCTGAACTAGCATCTTTAGGAATTAACATGCCTGAATTTACGAAACAATTCAACGACGCAACTAAAGAACGCGCTGGAGATATTGTTCCAGTTGTTATTACTGCCTATGATGATAAATCATTTGACTTTGTTTTAAAAACAACACCCGCTGCAGCGATGTTAAAAAAAGCAGCAAAAATTGAAAAAGGTGCACACAATACTGGGAAAGAAGTTGTGGCAACAATTTCAGTAGATGAAATTAGAAAAATTGCTGAATACAAAATGGTAGATTTAAATGCAAACTCTATTGAAGCTGCTATGAAAATTATTGCAGGAACAGCTAAAAATATGGGAATCAAAATTGAAGGTATGGAGGAAACTAAATAATGGCTAAAGTTACAAAAAGATTTAAAGAAGCTGCAGCTAAAGTTGAAAAACAAACAGTTTACTCAGTAAAAGATGCTTTACAATTAGCAAAAGATACAGCGACAACTAAATTTGATTCAACAGTTGAAATTGCTTTCAACTTAAATATTGATCCAAGAAAAGCTGATCAACAAATTCGTAGTGCAGTAGTATTACCATCAGGAACAGGAAAAACTCAAAAAGTTTTAGTATTAACAAATACTAAAGTTAAAGAAGCACAAGATGCTGGAGCTGATTTTGTTGGAGGAGAAGATTTAATTTCTAAAATTCAAAAAGAAAATTGATTTGATTTTGATGTAATTATCGCTACTCCAGAAATGATGGCAAAATTAGGAGCAATCGGAAAAATTTTGGGACCAAAAGGTTTAATGCCAAACCCTAAAACAGGAACTGTAACAATGGATGTTGCTAAAGCAATTGACGATGTTAAAAAAGGAAAAATTGAATTCCGTGCTGACAAAGAAGGAAATGTTCATGCTATCTTAGGAAAAGCATCATTTTCAGTTGAAGCGTTGGAAGAAAACTTTAAAACAATTGTTGCAGAAATTAAAAAAGCTAAACCACAAACTGTTAAAGGAGAATACGTGCTTAACGTAACAATCTCAACTACAATGGGGCCTGGGATTAAAGTTAATATTAACTAATTTAATTTTTTAAAAAATCTCACCTTATGGCGAGATTTTTTTACTTTCATTAACGAATAATAGTTCAATTTTTAAACCTCATGAATTTTCAATGAAAACTGTATCTTCAGAAATTACTTTGTTTCTGTAAAGAATTTTAATATTTCGCTTAGCAAGTTCGCTTAAAATTCAATTCTTATCTTTAAAAGACAACAAACAAATATGATTGAGTCCTTGATTAGTTCGTTTAAATTGATGACTACTTTTTGTATAACTTTGATTAAAAGAAATATAACTTTTACTTGTTCCAATACTAAAACCAGTTTTCCATGTATCCAAAATTTTTAACTCCAAAAGATCAAGAATTTTAGATCAAAATTGATGTTCTTCTTTTAGATCATTTACATAAATTTCCACATGATTTAGCATCATCTGTTCAATATGCTTTCACTCATCAATATTAAATTTCTTTTTTGTAAACGCATTTTTCTATTAGCAAGGCCTTTAGTTTTTAGTTTGAATGATAACATTTTTTCGTGTATATATTGCATCTGAAATCCCTTCTTACATGTTGTATACTTTAATTTTATATAACAAATTAACGATTAGTTAAGGTTTCAAATTTATTCTACAGGCAATCAAACTTTCTTCTTAGATGAATCATTTTTTGGTTTTGAATTATTTTTTTTATTTAAAGTGAAAATATTTAAGAAATAAAGCAAAATTAAAGAAGCTAATTATTTACCATTGAAAAGTTGTTAAAAAATATTGAGTAGTTGAAAGCAACTATGAATTTATTAATCATTAGATAAAGTTTTGGTGCAAAAATTATCTAAGGCTAAAATTTTTTAGTAAAATAAAGGACAAAATAAAATGAAATTAATAAAAATAAATTTATATTGTATTACATCTTCAGTCTATTTTATAGGAGCTATGTTTTATATTGTTGACCTCTTCATTGATTTAAGATATAAATCTTGAAACATAAATTCATATGGTTCAGTTGCAATGGAAATATTATGTATTTTAGGCCTTCTGGGAAGCTTTTCATTTATAAATAAAAAGTATAGATATTTTAAATACTGTTTTTACTTATTGCTACCGTTAACAGTTCCTTACTTTATTATTGAAATTATGAAACACAAAAACAATATGTTATTACTCAAAAACAAGTTGAAACCACAATGCTAATACTTGCAATTATAAATTTAGCAGTAGATATATTTACAATTGCAGGATCATTTATCATTTATTTCATTTTTAAAATATCAAAGCAAAATGCTGAGTCAAGTCAGGAAAAAAACTTTCTTCTACTGCTTGAAGATTATTTATAGTATTTTGGTTTATTCTAGCCCTATTTTCTCAGTAATTGCTTTAGTAAAAGTAGTTTTAAATAAACCGTTAGCAAAAAGTTTGCTAATAACAAGAGCATTAATTTTGACATTAACAAGTCCATTAATGTTATTTTTCTCATTGATAATTAAAAAAGAAAATGAAATAGATATTTAACTAGAAGAATAATTATGGTAATATTTTATTGCTATTAGTACCGAAGAAAGTAACTGGGATTATCCCTTAATTTGTTACCGAGGAAAAATGTTTTTACTTTTAAAAAAACTTTTTTGTTTTCCTCGGTTGAAAAATCGAGGTTTTTTATTAGGTTTATAAAAATAGAACAAAGGAGGAATGTAAATGTCAAATACAAGACCCGCACATGCTAAAAAAGCAGAAATAGTTGAAGAAATTATTTCAAAAATGCAAACTGCGCAAGGAGTTGCTGTTGCTGAATATAAACACTTAACTGTTGCTCAAATGACTGAATTTAGACGTGAAGCTTTAAAACAAAATATTGAAGTTAAAGTTTATAAAGATTCATTAGTTACAAGAGCAGCAGAAAAAGCTGGATTTAATGAGTTAACTGAATTTTTAACTCAACAAAATGTGTTTATCTTTTCAAACGATGATGCAATTGCTGCCGCAAAATTAGTATCAAACTTTGCTAAAGCAAATTCAGATATGAAATTAAAAGCAGGTATCTATGAAGGAAAAGTTATGGATACAGCAGCAATCAACGAAATTGCATCTTTACCTTCAAAAGAAGAATTATACTCAATGTTTGCTTCTGGATTGATCTATCCATTACGTCAATTCATGTTATTAACAAAAGCAATCGCTGAAACAAAAACAAACTAATCAATCAAAAAACACAATGTGTATTAGTGGCGCAAATACAAAATAAAAGAAAGATAAAAGGAGACATATATTATGGCTATTACAAAAGAACAAATTATTGAAGCATTAGAAGAGATGAAATTAGCTGAATTAAACGATTTAGTTAAAGCAATTGAAGAACACTTCGGAGTAGTTGCAGCTGCAGCAGTTGCAGCACCTGCAGCAGGAGTAGCAGATGCTACACCTTCAGAAGTTTCTGTATTATTAACATCAGCAGGAACACAAAAAGTTCAAGTTATTAAAGTTGTTAAGGAATTAACAGGTTTAGGATTAATGGATGCTAAAAAACTAGTTGATGGGGAAATGCCAGTGACTGTTAAAGCAAATGTTAAAATTGAAGACGCTGAAACAATGAAAGCTCAATTAGTTGAAGCTGGAGCATCAGTAGACTTAAAATAATTTAAATTATTTGAAACAAAAAGCAGATTTTGGTCTGCTTTTTGTTTTTTAAGTTGCAAAATAAAAAAGTAAGAAAATATTTCTCATATTTGTGTGGAAAACTTATTTTAATAGTGTTAAAATCTAATAAATTGAGTGTAGTTTAGTTAGTTAAGAGCTTCTACTATTCTCTTAGTCTTATTTTAATAAAGATGAAGGGAAGTTTTTTGTGATAGGTTTAGATTATTTTTTAGACGATAAATCACTAAACAAGATATTAAAAGATTTAGATAACAATATATATTACTCATCCATACCAATAACTTATAAAGAGAAAATTCGATTCAATTTGAATGAACAAATTGAAAGTGATCGATATCTTTATAATTATTTAAATGCTTATAATATTAAGAAAATGGATTCTGCAAGCAGAGAAATGAGAGTATATGATTTATCTAGTCTTTTAATTCTTGATGGTGGTTTTGAACATTATTCTCCTAAAGAAATTAGGAAAACCGTAATTGAAATGATTTCAGGAAGGCGTCCAATTAGTAAAGAAGAAAAACTAATTTGAAATGTAGTAGAAGCATACAACTTGATTCAACAAGACAAATTTGAAATTAACGATGATAACTATGAACTTTTTATTCACGTAATTTTTAGAAATATTGGATTGGATTTGGATAATAAGCGTAATTATTATCGCAACTCTTTAAAAGATAAAACGTTTTTGAAGCAAACAGTAAAAATTGAAAAAATTGATGAAGAATTGCAGGCATTATTTAACTATATTTACTCTCTGCGCAAAACACCACTAGCCGGATTTACACAAGCATATCTAATTATTATTGCAGTGATGATGATAAGCCCATACAAAAAACATAATTTGATTATTGCAGTTTTATTATCGCAATGATATATGCATCAAGCCAATGGACAATTACGATTAATTTTTCCAGGTTATGCAATTGGTAATAAATTTTCGGAGTTGATTAAATCAATTGATGAAAGTTTTGCTAATAGGATGAATATTTCAGAAGCCCTAAAATTATTAAAAAAATTTGCTCAGCGAGAGATTAATGTAACATATCGCTTACATATGTTAAACAAATGAATTGCAGAAGAACCAATCAAGCGACAAAAATTAGTTGGTGATAATGAAACAGTTATGGTTTTACTAACAATTTTAAATATTCGCGACAAGGAAGTTAGTTTTAATCGAATTAAGCAAGATTTGATGATTGGAAGTTATGAAGTTCTCAATAAGGATCAACTTCAAAAAAGCCTTAATAATTTGGTTGACAATCGATTGTTAATTAAAAAAGGGACAACATCTGCAAAATATTTGTTAAATGACTGCGCTTTATATAAAATTAAGCGCTTATTGAAAGATTAAGAATTGATTTGAGCATAAATAATAATTATAATTATTATTATGCGCTTTATAGTAGAACTCGAAAGGAAATATAAAATGACATATAAAATTAAAACAGTAAACCGCGGTGTTGAAAGACGTGACTATACTAAGGTTTCAGGAGATTTACCGTTACCAAATTTGATTGAAATTCAAACTGATACTTTCAAATGATTTAAAGAAAAAGGAATTCAAGAAGTATTTGAAGAATTTTTTCCAATTCTGTCTACAGATGAGACAGCAATTTTGACTTTGGAAAATTGAGAATTTAGAGAACCTAGAATAACAATTGCAAGAGCAAAAGAAGAGTCAAAAATTTTTGAAGCTCCAATTTACGCTAATTTGAAATTATCTGTTAATACAAGGGAAGAAATTTCAAAAGAATTTGATGAAATTGTTGAAAAAGATGTTAAAAAAGTTGTTACAAATTGATTGAAAGATAAAGTTGAAAGCAAATCAGTAACTTTTAAAAAAGATGCCGGAGATTCTTTCTTTTTTGAAGTAAAAATTAAAAATTCTGACAAACCAGATATGGTCCAAATTGATGTTGTTGAGAATAGAGAAGATATGATCTTGGCAAACGTTTCAATCTATAAATCTGGAGAAGTTTTCTTGGGAGAGTTCCCATTAATGACAGATTCAGGAACTTTTATAATTAACGGGTCTCAAAAAGTTATTGTTTCTCAACTAGTAAGATCACCAGGTTCATATTTTAAAAAAGAATTAAACCGTAAAAATGGTGAGACAATTTACTATGCCGATATTATTCCTTCACGTGGAACATGATTAGAATTTGAAACAGAAACTAAAAAATCTGTTGATAACAAAGCAACAAGTGCATTTTATGTAAAAATTGACAAATCGAGAAAAACTACTGCAACATCACTATTGACTACTTTGGGTCTAAAAAAAGATGCTGTGTTAGACATTTTTGATAACGAAGAATTAATTGCAAGTACATATGAACAAGATAACTTAACAGGGGATTGAGATACTGATTGAGATAACCAAGTTCAAGAAATTTACAAAAAAATTCGTCAAGGTGAGACAGCAACTGCTGAAGGAGCTTCTAAATTTATTTATGGAATGTTATTTGAAAAACGCAAATACGATTTAACAAAAGCTGGAAGATTTAAATTGCAACAAAAACTGTCAATTAAAAATAGACTTTTAGGTCGAGTTTTAGCTGAAGATATTATTGATGCAAAAGGAAATATCTTAGTAGCGATGGGGACTGAAGTTGCTAAATCTAACTTCAAAACTATTGCTGACGCATTAGATTCAGGAGTTATGGTTTCAAAAATTGATTATGCACCTGGAATTGCTGGTTCAAGAGAAATTCAAAAAGTAAAAGTATTTAAAGATAATGATACAAGACAAGAAACTGTAACTTTAGTTGGAATTACAAAGAAGGCAAGCGATGAATTTATTAATGTTCCTGATATTTTAGCAACAATTTCATACGCAATTACTTTAAAAGACAACATCGGAGAAGTTGATGATATTGATCACTTAGGAAACCGTCGTGTTCGTACAGTTGGAGAATTATTGCAAAATCAATTTAGAATGGGTATGAGCCGTATTGAAAAAAATGTTAAAGAAAAATTGGCAACTTCTGATTTATATAAAATAAGAACATCAACAATTATCAATAAAAAACCATTAACTGCAATTATTGGAGAATTCTTTAATTTATCACAATTATCGCAATTTATGGATCAAATTAACCCATTATCAGAATTAACAAATAAGCGTAGATTAACAGCATTAGGTCCCGGAGGTCTTTCAAGAGACAGAGCCGGACTAGAAGTTCGTGACGTTCACCCTTCACACTACGGAAGAATTTGTCCAATTGAAACTCCAGAAGGACCAAACATTGGATTGATTAATAACTTATCAACATATGCAAAAGTTAATGAATACGGTTTCATTACAACACCATACCGTAAAGTTATTAACGGTGTAATTCAAAACAACATTGTTGAATACTTAACAGCTGATGAAGAAAGAAACTTTATTATTGCACAGTCAAATGTTCAACAAGAAGAAACAGGAAAAATTTTAGATGAAGTTGTGGTTTCACGTTATAAAGGTGACGACTATATGGCGTCATTAGATGAATTAGACTACATTGATGTTTCACCAAAACAAATTGTTTCGGTTGCTACAAGTGCGATTCCGTTTTTAGAAAACGATGATGCCAACCGTGCCTTGATGGGAGCAAACATGCAACGTCAAGCTGTACCATTAATTAATCCTGAATCTCCAATTGTTGGAACAGGGATTGAATTTGAGGCTGCACGTGACTCAGGATCAGCTGTTGTTGCAAGTGAGTCTGGTATTGTAAAATATGTTGATTCAAAAATTATTACTGTTGAAGCAAAATCAGGAATTAAAACATACACACTTTCAGATTGAGAAAGATCAAATAATGGATCTGCTTTAGTTCATTTCCCAATTGTTAAAGCTGGGGATAAAGTTAAAAAAGGTGAAATTATTGCTGACGGTCCTTCAATGGAAAAAGGTGAATTAGCAATTGGACAAAACGTTGTAGTTGCGTTTTCAACTTATAATGGTTATAACTTTGAGGATGCAATTATTATGTCTGAAAGAGTTGTAATGGAAGATCGTTTTACTTCAGTTCACGTTGATGAATATACAATTGAAGTACGTAATACAAAACAAGGTGAAGAAGAAGTTACTAGAGAAATTCCAAACATTTCAGAACAAGCTAAAAAGTTCTTAGACTTAGATGGAATTGTAGCAATTGGAACAGAAGTTAAAGTTGGCGACATTTTAGTTGGAAAAGTTACTCCAAAAGGACAAGCTCAATTATCACCAGAAGATAAATTGCTGCATGCAATTTTTGGAGAAAAATCACGTAACGTTAAGGATAACTCATTAAAAGTACCAAATGGTGGAGAGGGAATTGTTCAAGCAATCAAACGTTTCAAAGCAAAATCACCATTGAATCCTGATGGAATCGAATTGGCAGCAGATGTAATGGAAGTTATTAAAGTTTATATAGTACAAAAACGTAAAATTCAGGAAGGGGATAAAATGTCTGGACGACACGGAAATAAAGGGATTATTTCACGTATCTTGCCAATTGAAGACATGCCTCACTTAGAAGATGGAACACCAGTTGATATTATGTTAAACCCTCAAGGGGTGCCTTCACGTATGAATATTGGACAAATTTTAGAAATTCACTTGGGAATGGCTGCTAAAAAATTAGGAGCAAAAATTGCAACTCCAGTATTTGAAGGACTAAATGAAACTGAACTTGATGAAATTATGGCTGAAGCCGGAATGGATAATTACGGAAAAGTTAAATTAATTGATGGTCAAACGGGTGAAGCAATTGATAAACCAATTGCTGTTGGAGTTATGTACATGTTGAAATTATCACACATGGTTGATGATAAACTACATGCTCGTAATGTTGGACCATATTCATTAATTACTCAACAACCATTAGGAGGAAAAGCTCAAAATGGTGGTCAACGTTTCGGAGAAATGGAAGTTTGAGCATTAGAAGCGTACGGAGCTGCACACACTTTGAGAGAAATCTTGACAATTAAATCAGATGATATTAAAGGCCGTACAAAAACTTATGAATCAATCGTGAGATCAAAACATATTCCTGAACCAGGAATTCCTGAATCATTTAATGTTCTTACAAAAGAAATTATGGGATTGGGATTTGATATGTATATGATTGATGACAAAGGTAACAAATTGGCAATCAACGCATATGATGATGCTGAAGATTTTGACGTTGAAGGATATGATGATGAAATTAGTTATGTATCAGCTGAAAAATTAACATTAGATAACGATATCTTAATTGAGAACTTAGATAGCTTTGAAGAAGTTGACGAAGAAGAAATTAGCCAAGATTTCGTATCAGAAGAAGAATAAGGATGGGATTAGAAAATGGAATTTAACAAAAAAAATAAGTCAATTAAAATTGAATTAGCAAGTCCAGAAACTATCCGTTCATGATCACACGGGGAAGTTAAAAAGCCTGAAACAATTAACTACAAAACATTAAAAGCAGAACGTGAAGGTTTGTTTGATGAAAAAATCTTTGGACCAACAAAAAACTTTGAATGTTCTTGTGGAAAATATAAAAAAGCTAACCCAATGAATAAGGGAAAAATTTGTGAAAAATGTGGTGTTGAACTAACTGAATCAATTGTTAGACGTGAAAGAATGGGCCATATTGAATTAGAAGAACCTGTTACTCATATTTGAATGTTAAAAGTTGCGCCTTCAAGAATTGCGGCTTTATTAGATTTAAAAACTAAAGAATTAGAAGAAGTTGTTTACTTTGTTTCACACATTGTTTTAGAAGCTGGTAATTCAAAATACTTTAAAATAAAAGAAGTTTTAGATCTAGGAAATACCAAAGCTACTAAAACTCGTGAAAAATTGGGATTGGCATTACAAGAAGTTATGGAAATTATTAATGATGAATCATTAAGAGATCACCGTAAAGTAGTTCGTCTATTAGAAGAACTAGCAAATCCAAACATTCCTTTTTCAATCGATGAAGCAACTGCATTAATTGCGAAATATACAGAAGCAAAATTTGGAATTGGAGCAGAAGCTGTTGAATACTTGCTAAAAGCAATTGATATGCCATCAGAAATTGCAATTTTGAAACAAGAGCTAAAAGATAAAAAAGTTCCAGCTGATCAAACAAGAATTATGAAACGCCTAGAAGTTTTAGAAGCCTTGAAACGTTCAAATCAAAAACCTGAATGAATGGTATTACATACAATTCCGGTTATTCCACCAGATATTCGTCCAATTATTCAATTGGATGGAGGACGTTTCACAACTTCTGAAATTAATGATTTATACCGTCGTATTATTATTAGAAATGAACGTTTAAGAAAAGTTAAAGAAATGGGAGCGCCATCAATCATTGTAAACAACGAAAAACGTATGTTGCAAGAAGCTGTTGATGCTTTAATGGATAATGAGCGTAAGCCTCGTCCAATTCAAGGAAAAGATAAACGTCCGTTAAAATCATTAACTTCAGTTTTAAAAGGAAAACAAGGTCGCTTCCGTCAAAACCTATTAGGTAAACGTGTTGATTATTCAGGACGTTCAGTTATTGCTATTGGTCCAGATTTAAAAATGTATCAAGCAGGTTTACCAAGAGAAATGGCAATTATTTTATTTAAGCCTTTTGTAATTCAATGATTACAAGAACATGATTTTGCTGAAAACGTAAAAGTAGCTGAAAAGATGATTCAACAAAATGATCCAAAAGTTTGAGAAGCTTTGGAAAAAGTTATCAAAGATCGCCCAGTATTGTTAAACCGTGCACCCACACTTCACCGTTTAGGAATTCAAGCTTTTGAACCTAAATTAGTTAAGGGAAAAGCAATTCGTCTTCACCCATTAGTTACTACAGCTTTCAATGCCGATTTCGATGGAGACCAAATGGCTGTCCACGTTCCAATTACTAAAGAAGCAATTGGTGAGGCGCGTGCGTTAATGTTAGGTTCAAATGCAATTTTGGGACCAAAAGATGGAAAAGCAATTGTTACTCCAGGTCAAGATATTATTCTTGGAAATTATTATGTAACAACTGAAGAAAAAGATGTCAAAGGTCAAGGAATGATGTTTGCTACAATTGGTGAAGCAATTAGAGCTTATGAAACAAAAAATATTAGTCTAAATGCTTTAATTGGAATTGCTGTATCAGCACTACCAGCTGAAAAATTTACTGATGAACAACGTCAGGGATATTTATTAACAACAGTTGGTAAAATTTTATTCAACAAAATTTTTAATAATGAATTCCCATGAATTAACTCACCAAAAATTAATTCAGCTAAAGAAGCTGTTAATGAATTTATTTTTGATTTTGGAATTGATATTAATGAAGTTATTGCCAAAACTAATATCCAACAGCCAATCAAGAAAAAAGAATTATCATTGATTATTGAAAAATACTTTAATGAATATGGTTCAAGAAAAACAGCAGAAATGTTGGACAACATGAAAGATTTGGGATTCTTATTTTCAACAAAATCTGGAACTACAATTTCAGCTGGAGACGTTGTTGCCTTTACTCATAAATATGATGAATTTCAAGCTGCTGACAAAAAAGTTGCTCAAATTACCGAATTCTACCATATGGGAATGTTAACTGCTAATGAGAAAAAACGTCGCGTAATTGAAGTTTGATCTGCAGTTAAAGATAACATTCAAAAAGAATTGGAAAAAGTTTTACGTCAAGATGTTAAGAACCCTGTTTTCGTAATGGCTGATTCTGGAGCTCGTGGAAATGTATCTAACTTTACTCAACTTGTAGGAATGCGTGGACTGATGAACGATACTAAAGGGGATATTAAAGAAATTCCAATTAAATCATCATTCCGTGAAGGACTAACAGTTTCTGAATACTTCGTATCAACTCACGGAGCGCGTAAGGGAATGGCTGATATTGCTTTAAAAACTGCCGATTCAGGTTACTTGACTCGTCGTTTAGTTGATGTTTCACAAGAAATTGTTGTTAATAACGAGGATTGTCAGCCAAACAAAGGATATTCAGTATCAGCTATTGTTGATACAAAACATGACAATATTATTGTTCCGTTGAAAGACCGTTTAAATGGTCGCTTCAGTTATGAGAATATTGAAGATGAAAATGGAAATATAATTGTTCCAGAAAATACGCTAATTACAACTGAATTGGCAAATGCGGTTACAGCTGCTGGAATTAAAACTGTTTTAATTCGCTCAGTTTTAACATGTGACAATAAAAAAGGTGTTTGTCAAAGATGTTACGGACGTAACTTGGCAACTGGTCAATTGGTACGAATTGGGGAGCCTGTAGGAGTTGTTGCTGCCCAATCAATTGGGGAACCCGGAACACAACTTACAATGCGTAACTTCCATACGGGGGGAGTTGCTGGTAATGCAGATATTACTCAAGGATTACCACGTATTAAAGAATTGCTTGACGTAACTACGCCAAAGGGATCTGTTGCAATTATTTCTGAAATTTCGGGAGTTGTTACAGAAGTTGAAGACAATGAAGGAATTTATACAATAACTGTAGCTGGTGCTAACGAAGATGTTAGAAAATACAAAACTCACTTTAACGCTGTTTTAAGAGTTGAAGAAGGTTCTGTTGTAAGAAGTGGTCAAAAACTAACTGAAGGAGCAATTGATTTACATCAATTATTGGAGTTCTCAGGAATCGAAGACGTTCAAAATTACATCTTAAAAGAAGTTCAAAAGGTTTATCGATTACAAGGAATTGAAATTTCAGATAAATATATTGAAATTATTGTTAAGCAAATGTTGAATAAAGTTAAAGTCATGGATTCTGGAGATTCAGAATTGCTGCCTGGAGAAATTATTACAATTCAAGCCTATAAAGAAGCAATTGCTGATGCTATTGTAAATGGTAAACAACCGCCATTGGCTAAAGCACAAATATTTGGTATTAAAAAGGCACCATTAGAATCAGAATCATGATTATCATCTGCTTCATTCCAAGATACTGCTCGAGTATTGACAAAGGCAATTATTCACGGAAAAGAAGATAAACTTGAAGGTCTGAAAGAAAACATTATGTTAGGTAATTTAATTCCTGCTGGAACTGGATTAACTGGAGCTGAAGAAGTAATGGCTATTGGTGAAGATTACCATAAAAATGAATATTAGTAAAAAATAGACTTTGGTCTATTTTTTTATTGCAATAAAAACTGAATTTTTATATAATTCGAATAATGTGTAAAAACACACAGAGAAAGGAAAATATGCAAAACTGACATATTCATTTTTTAGCAGAATTTGTAGGCAGTGGTTTATTAACTCTACTTGGTGGAGCAATAATGTGTAATATTTTTTTAAAAGGAACTAATGGATTTAAAAATAAAGGGATGGCTTTATCTGTTAGTTTTGGTTGAGCTGCAGCTGTTGTAGTTGCTGTGACGATCGCGTTATTAATTAGTGCAAAAGTGAACGGTGGAGCTCACATTAACTTTGCAATTACCTTAATGTATATTGTTGGCGGATGAGAAAAATATGTTGGACCTTACGGACTGATACCAATATATTTTACAGGCCAAATTTTGGGATTCATTGCTGGTCAAATATTGGTTTACATTTTGTACTGAGCCAATATGAAAATGACTATCGAAAAGGGACTAGCAGTGAATCTTTTGGTTGTTCATTGCTCAAGTCCACGTGTTGGACATAAGCGTGTAAGTATGGCAAATGAGTATTTATCTATGGCAATATTTTTAGTAGGATTTTCATTTATGGTTGGCTCTTTAGGAAATAAGGCCATTATTCTTAATGGAACTTCATTTATGTTTTTATTTATCTTGGTTACAGCAATTTGCTTAGCATTTGGAGGAACAACTGCTGGTGGAATTAATCCAACAAAAGATTTGACCTTAAGAATTTTGTATCACTTTATGCCCTTTAAGAATAAAGTAAAAGCACAATGAGAGTTTGCTTGAATTCCGGTCTTGTTACCCTTAGGAGCAGCAACAACAATTGGAATAATTATAAGATTTTGAGGAAATTAAAAGTCAATTTTAAAACGGCATAGCCGTTTTTTGTTTGCACAGAACTGATTATATTACCGTATTTTAAAAATGCCAAAAAACTTGTAGAAACTAATGTCCAAGGGACCCGTCTTTTTAAAAACATTATACTTCTCAAAAAAATAATTCCAAATTGGAAGTTTCAATTTAATGAAGAACTCGTATTCAACAAAGTAATCTTTTTTTTGATAAACTAAAATTATGAAAACAAAAAATTCTTTCAAAATTAAACTCCGAAGTCAAAACAACTTCAAGATTTTTTTAACAGTTACAGTTTTTATTTCTGTGATATTTTTTATTGTTAGCTCTTTTTTGGACATCAAAATTGCAGAATTTTTTGTCGCTTTTTTCAAAATATCTTTTTTTAAAATTAGTGCTATAGTAACTTATAAATTGGGAAACCTACTTATACCAAGTTTATTGCTACCGACGTGTCTAACTATTATCACTTTATTTTATTTAGAAAATGAAAAAAAATGAAAATTTTTAAAACGAACATATTTACATCGAAAAAAAATAGTTATCATATTTTTTACTATATATTCGCTAATTCTTTTCTCCTTTTTATTTGGTAAGTCAACAAAACAAATTATTGACTATTTTAATAATTTTGCTGCAGCTTTGATAGGTCCAGCGACTTTTGAAAATATTGATATTAAATTTTTGTCAACAACTTTTGCTACAGGAATTGTAGACTTAATATTGTCTTTTATTGTAGTAATAGCTCAGTTTTTAATTTTGTTTCTATTTTTTGTACCAAGATTATCAAATAATAAAATTACAACAAGCAACTATATACAACCAGCTGTTGTCATTATGATTTATTGTATATTTGCTTATATGATGGTTATAATTTTAAAACACATTTCTGGGCGTCCATTGTATATGAACGTTGGATGAACTAAAGAAAATGCAACTAAGCAAGGCTTAAATTCGGATCTTTCCATTGAAGCATTATTTCAGTATTATGGATGAGACTTTAACCCTCAGGGAATCGGTAAATATAGTAATGCTCAATACTATGAATGATGACAGCCAAATAATTTTTTTAAAAATTGAATTAATTGATTTACAATTCCCGAAAATGTATGAATTGATTATAAAGACCACTATTGGGATATGGACTTTCCATCAGGTCATATGTTTTCTTACACAATTTGATTTGCCACAGTATACTTTTTTTATTTTACCGGTGAAGAAAAGTGCAATACAACATTCAATATCGTTCAAAAATTTATACTACAGTAACAGCAGTATTTGTAATAATTTGTACAATGGGATTAATGATTCAAATGTTTCATTGACCTACTGATATTTGATTTTCCTTAGCGGCATCGCCAATCTTATTTTTAGGGGCGATTAAATTTTATTATTGACGTGTCTCAAAAAACATGTTTAAAAAAAACATCAACTAGGATGTTTTTCATAAAATTCATAATAATTTTTACTTTTATGATAGTTCTTGTAATCCGCGCTCTAGAACATAAACATTTTCATAACCTTGCTGTTGAAAATGACGAGCGGTCAGTCCTGAACGATTACCGTAATTACAAATAATAATTAATCGAGAATCTTTATCAGGAAATAATGTTTCACGATTAGTAATAATTTTTGGATAAGGAATATTGAGAGAAGGTTCATATTTTCCATATGAAACTAATTCATAAGGATCACGTACATCTATAACTTGTCAACCACGTGCTACTAAAACATCAAATTCAGCCTTATTTATATGGTAGTGCATAAAATCTCCTTATCCTTAAAGTTCTTGTCACAATTAGTATAACAAAATAAGTCAAAAGTTTTGGAGTAATATTATAACGATAGTCTTTTAACTTTTTATATTTTAAAAGTATTGCAGCTATTTTAAAGGAGACATATGAATTCAATTTTAGATAGTATTTTTATTATTTCAACATCACAAAAAAATACTGTTTCAAAAAGTATCTCTGAAGAGTTATTAAAGGCTTTTGAAACAAAAGAAGTTTTAAATATTAAGCTATTGGCAAATAAATGTTTTGTTGCTCAATCAAGTGTTACCAAGTTTGCTAAGCAACTTGGCTTTTCTGGGTATCGTGAACTGCAAACGAAATTAAAAATGGAAATTCATGATCGTAGAGATATTTGCAAAAATGAAATTCTTTTTAATGGAACTCATTATGATAATATAGAAGAACGCATAGTTCAAGCAATTTATGATTTTAGAGTTTATAAAACCATTATCAAAAAAATAGCCAATAACATTTTAAAAAGCCGAAAAGTTTTCATTTTTTCAAGCTATATTGCATTTAGTGAAGCAAAAAGTATGCATGATATTTTCTTACTTAAAAATATCAATGTCGTTTATTCAGAAGTAATGTTATACAACTTTCAAATTCATAAAAGTATCACTAAAAATGATTTCGTAATTTTTATTGTTTCAGGACAAGATACAAAAGGATTAGAAAAGATTTACGACAATCTTAAACAGGAAGAAGTTTCTCATTGTGTTTTTTTGTCTCATTCAAAAACTTTTAAATTTAATGAAAGTAGCGAAAAAATTGTCATTGATCATCAGTTGCTGCCACATATGCCTGAAATCAGGAAAGTTTTATTGAATTATATAATTTTGCAAATTGCTACAGAACTACAATAAATAAAATCATTAAAAGTGAAGTTGTTCACTTTTGTTTTTTTTGTCGTACTTATTGTCCTCAATAAGTTATTTTAAAAATGTAGGAAGGTAGGAAAATATGAAAAAAATAACTATATACGCACCTGTTGACGGATTTGTTAAAAGCCTAAAAGAGCTGAATGATGGTGTATTTTCAGAAAATATGCTTGGTGAAGGTTGCTACATTGAACCAAAGTCAAATGTTTTTTATTCTCCAGTAAAAACTGGTAAGCTAGGGCAAATTTTTGATACCAAGCATGCATATTTTTTTGAAACATCAGATGGCATAAATATTTTAATGCATATCGGTTTAGATACAGTTAATTTAAATGGTTCACCTTTTAAAACGAAAATATCCAGTAATTCAAAAGTTGACTTAAAAACTGCAATCGTTGAAGTAGATTTTGACTTAATTGAACAAAGAAATATTTCAAAAAACACTCCAATAGTTATGGATACAAACTTAAATAGCAGCTATAAGTTTAGGTTAACAAAAACTGGTCTAGTTAAGCATGGTGAGCCAATTGGTGAATATATTTTTGAAGCAAAAAGCAATATTACAAAAGAATTGACTACCGCTGAAAAAGTCCAAATATTGCTTAACACAAAAGGAAAATATGAACTGGTTGCAGAAAAAATTTATGAGTTGGTAGGAACAAATTCAAACTATGTTAAAGTCTTTAATTGTATGACACGACTTCGTTTTGAAATAAAAAATAGAGATTTGGTAGATGAAACAGCAATTTTAAAAATTCCAATTGTAAAGGGAGTTGTTTGAGCTGGCAATCAATGTCAAATAGTAATTGGAGGAGAAGTATATAAAGTAAAAGACGCTGTTGAAAACTATGTAACAAAGTTGTCTTTGGGTACAACAGCAATAAATACAAAAAAACAACCAAAGATTAAGAGATTTATGGTTGCAGTAACTTCAATTATTCTTCCAGGATTGCCTATACTAATGACTGCAGGATTGTTAATGGGTTTAAAAGCCATATTAGTTCTTAGCGGTGTAATTGTTGATATGGGCATTGGAGCAGGTGGCCCAATAAATATGGATGTTGACACATTTAGTGCCTTTATCAACATTGCTGCTGAAACTGGTCTTAAACTGCTAGGAATTTTTATTGGATATAATACAATGAAATGACTAGGTGGTTCAACAATAATGCAGTTATTTGTTTCTCTTGCAATTGCGGGAGCTACATTAGGGCAAGGAAATTTACCGGAATTAGTAATATTTAACATTAATGGATTTATAGTAAAAGCAGGAATGTACACAACATCAATAATCCCCCATATCGTAAGTGCATTCCTACTATTTTATTTAGATCGTTGAATTAAAACATGAATGCCAACAACCATTGATGTTTTGTTTCGTCCATTGCTAAGTTTTATAATAGTATATACAGCAGTATTTTTTGTGTTTGGTCCAATACTGTATATTATTGAGCAAGGAATTGCTTATGTTGTCAATTTGGCAACAAAAATTCCGTTTGGAATTGGAGTTATGATTTTTTGCATTGTTTGGCAGCCTTTAGTATTGACTGGAATGCATGTAGCAGTATTTATGCCAATTGGTATTAATGTTGCCCAAGGGATTCCTTCAACTTTGTTAGCACTCAATATAGCAGTATTTGCTCAATTAGGAGCTGTAATTGGGGTAGCGGTAAGAACTAAAAATTTAAAACTTAGAGTTGCTTCAATTGCTACTATTCCTGGAGCAATTGTAGGAGTTACTGAGCCTATATTATATGGAATAAATTTACCAAAATGAAGACCATTCTTGGCAGGAATAATAGCTTCTGGAATATTTGGATTAATATCTGGAATGTTGGCAATTGAGGCTAGAATACCAGGAGGATTAGGAATCTTTGGGTTTACCGGAGCAATGGGCGAACCAGTGACAGAAGGATTAATACAATCAGTCAACAATATTTTTACTGGAATTCCCAATTCATTAGTTTTAAATACAGTACTTTGGCTAGTAATAAATTTAGGTGTTATACCATGTGGAATTGTTTTTTCTTACTTTATGTATGAGGAAAGAAAAAATGAGAAAAAAGAAATTAGCAAAATAAACAAAATGCTGATTGGTTATTATAGTTTGTCATTGGGAATTAAAAAAAATGAAGCTAAAGAAGCATTGCAGCCTCATTTGCAAGCAATTGAAAGTTTGGTAACTATTGCTGATATTGATAAAATTAAGTTAATTGAAAACGAGTTAGTAAAAATTACTACTGTAGGAGTTCAATTAGAAAAAGCTATTATTAATAATGAAAAAGAAAAAGCTGCAATTATTAAAAAAGTTAAAATTATGCATACTAAAAATGTTCAGGATGAAGATGCAATTAACGAATTACTTACAAAATTTGAAATGCTGAGCGACAATCAAAAAGTAAATGAATTGGAACAAAAATTAGAGCTATTAAATGAACAGAATAATCGTAATATGCTTTGACTTAAAAATTGACAAGAGCAAGTATTTAGTAAAATTGAGATAAATTTAGATGACATTTCAATAAGCGCTAAAAATTCTGAGCTCAAGAATTTAAACACTTGATATTGAAATGCTATTCATTCATTAGATATTAATTACATGATCAATGAATCATTAATAAATGAAATTGACAAAAAAGCATTAAGAAAGAAATAGGTAAAATATGAAAAAGAAAATAGGAAAAAACTTTTTATGAGGAGCATCGACTAGTGCTTATCAAGTTGAAGGTGGATGAAATGCAGATGGAAAAGGTCCTTCTGTTCAAGATGCAAATGCTGGTGGGTTTATTGCAGAACTAAATTTTGATGGTATAACTGATTTCAAAGTTGCAGCTGATCATTACCATCATTATAAAGAAGATGTTGCCTTGATGGCAGAAATGGGATTTAAATCATATAGATTTTCTATTAATTGAACAAGAATATTTCCAACAGGTATGGATAAAAAACCAAACGAAAAAGGAATTGACTTTTACAATAAGCTAATTGATGAATTAATTAAGTATAATATTGAACCCCTAGTTACAATTCATCACTTTGATTTACCTCAGGGTTTAGAAGATCTTGGAGGATGAAATAACAAGGAACTAATTTTAGATTCATATACAAAATTTTGTGAAGTCTTGTTTAAAGAGTTTGGTGATAGAGTAAAATATTGACAAACCATTAATGAGCAAAACATGGTTATTTTGTTTGGACATATTCTTAAAAGACAAAAAACTGGTGTTGATGAAGGCACAAAGATGTACCAAATTTTTCACAACATGAATGTTGCCCAAGCATTGGCAATTCAATTATTAAGAAAAATGTGCCCAAATGCTAAAATAGGACCAGCACCGAATATCTCATATGTCTATCCTAAAACTTCAAAGCCAAATGATGTCTTGGCAGCAGATACCGCTAATTTAATTAGAAACTGAATTTATATTGATATTTTAGCCAAAGGAACTTATGATCAGATTCTTCTTAATTTTTGATCAGATAATGGCTACGATATCAAAATTACTCAAGAAGATATGGATTTATTAAAATCTGTAAAAATTGATTTCATTGCTTTTAACTATTATAGTACAATGACAGTGGAGGCACCTACTAGCGACAAAGAATACATAGTGGGTGATCAACAAATGGGATTTAATCTTGAAAATATGTTTCAGTCAGCTACTAATGAACATTTAGAGAAAACCGAGTATGGATGAGAAATAGATCCAATCGGCTTTAGGATGACATGTCGAGCATTAAAAACAAGATATGATTTGCCAATTATTATTACCGAAAATGGGTTAGGTGCGAAAGATGTCCTAACAAGTGATGGCAAAATTCACGATGATTATAGAATTGAGTATTTAAGACAACACATCAAGCAAATTCCTGACATTATTAATGATGGTGTTGATTTATTTGGTTATAATCCATGAAGTGCTATTGACTTAGTTTCAACTCACCAGGGAATATCAAAACGCTATGGATTCATTTATGTTAACCGAGATGAAAAAGACTTAAAAGATTTGAAAAGATATCGTAAAGACTCGTTTTATTGATATCAAAAAGTAATCAGCACTAATGGTGAAAATATAGATTAGGACCTAAAATAGGCTAGAAGTTAAGAGAATAAATATGCTAAAAATTAACAATGATGAAATAAAGATAGTTATAAGTGACTTTGATGGAACTCTTAGAGACGGACACAATGTGATTGTTCAAAGCGATGATGTTGCAGCAATTAGAAAAGTTATTAATGACGGAGTCTATTTTGTTTTAAATACCGGAAATTTACCATTTGAAATGAAAAACTCTATTGAAAATATTAGCCCTATTTCAAATATAAATAAATATATTATAGTATCAAATGGAAATGCAATTCATAATTATTTAACAAATGAATGCAAGGTATCAACTTATTTTGACAATAAAACAACAAATCAGATTATTAATAAAATTAAAAATCTTGAGTTAATTTATGATATCACATCATACGATTTACAAACTATTTATTATTCAAGTAGCGAATACCGCAACTTTATGATTGGTTTAGGTTTAAGTAAAGATGCGCATTTAAATCGTGTATTATTGACAGACAGTGTTCTTCAAGAAATTGAAAAATGTCCAAAAATTACATTAAAAAATGTTAAGCCAAAAGATAAAGAATTAGTTGTTAATATGATTGAAAATGATTTCCCAAATCTTAATATTTATGCCACATGGTTTAGTCCGGATGGAGTTGATTTCAGTATTGCTGGTCCAAATAAATATCAGGGTATTATTTCTCTTTTAAAAATTATTAATAATGAAGAAAAGCAAAATATTGGTTTAAACAATGTTGTTTATTTTGGCGATCAACATAATGATTATGAAGTTTTTAAAAACTTAAAATATGCAATTGCTGTTGACAATGCAATTCCAGAAATTAAAGAATTGGCTTATGAAGTTACTTTAAGTGCACAAGATCAAGGAGTTGCGGCTTACTTAAAAAAAATTACTATATAAATTGTATTTTATGTAATATTAAAAAACGGGTTGCTCCCGTTTTTTAATACAATAAGAGACATAAAATTTTAAATTGAAAAACAACTTTTAAAATGTTACAAATAAAATATGAAAAATTTATTTAAAAGGTAAAATATATTTTAGAAGGGTTAGGTAAAACTATGAGCAAAAAGATTTATATTACAAATGATCACACAGCGATTGAAATGAAACAAGCAATTGTCAAGCATTTGCAAGAATTGAAATATGAAGTTATTGACATGGGTAATAATGATGGTCTATCGTGTAGTTATTCATTAAATGGAATAAACTTAGGAAAAGCAGTTGTTGAAGATAAAGGTTCACGCGGAATTGCTCTTTGTGGAACTGGAATTGGAATTAGCATTGCAGCAAACAAAGTTCAAGGCATTAGAGCTGGTCTAGTTTATGAGACACAAACAGCTGAATTAATAAGACAACATAATGATTGTAATGTAATTGCAACAGGGGCAAGATTAATTGCAGTTGATAAAGCAATTAAATTAGTTGATGTTTTTTTGAAAACTGAGTTTGAAGGCGGAAGACATGCAGAAAGAGTAGGGACTATTAATGAATACTGTTAACAAAAAAATAAGTGAAATGCTAAATAGTGAACTTAAACGTCAACAAAATCATATTGAACTAATAGCTTCTGAAAACTATGTATCAGAGGCAGTTTTAACATGTAGCGGATCAATTGCAACTAATAAATATGCTGAGGGTTATCCAGGAAAACGTTATTATGGTGGCTGTGAATACATTGATAAGATCGAACAAATGGGTATTGATTTGGCAAAAAAAATTTTTAACGCCGATCATGCAAATTTGCAGCCACATTCAGGGTCACAAGCAAACGAAGCAGCCTACCGTGCTATTTTAAATTATGGAGATAAAATTGTTTCAATGAGTCTTGATGCTGGTGGACATTTAACTCATGGATATCCAATAAACTTTTCTGGAAGTGCTTACAATTTTGCTTTTTATGGTGTTAACAAAAAAACTGAGCAAATTGATTTTGAAGAAGTTGAAAAGGTAGTATTGACACATAAACCAAAACTAATTGTTGCTGGTGCAAGTGCATATTCAAGAACAATTGATTTTAAAAAATTTAAGGAAATCGCTGATAAAGTTGGAGCATTGCTAATGGTTGATATGGCACATATTGCGGGTTTAGTTGCTGCAGGTGTACATCCAAACCCGATGGAATATGCCGATATCGTAACAACTACAACACATAAAACATTAAGAGGAGCTCGTGGAGGGATGATCTTATGTAAAGAAGAATTTGCAAAAAAAATTGATTCGGCAGTATTTCCAGGAATTCAAGGAGGTCCATTGGAAAATTTAATTGCAGGTAAAGTTCAAGCACTGACTGAAGTTGACACTCCTGAATTTAAAGTATATGCTGCACAAGTAATTGCAAATGCAAAAGCATTTGCAACATCACTAGAAAAAAACGGAATGCGTTTAATTGCTGGTGGAACAGACAATCACTTAATTAATCTAGAAGTTAAAAAAGCTTTTGGAGTGACTGGTCGTCAGGCAGAAAAAATTCTTGAGAAAATAGGAATCGTTACTAATAAAAATATGATTCCATTTGATGAAGAAAAACCTTTTCATACATCAGGCATTAGAGTTGGGACACCAGCTATGACTACACGTGGATTTAAGGAAGCTGAGTTTATTCAAGTTGGAGAAATTATTGCCAGTGCTTTAAAAGATCAATCATCTGAAAATATAGAAAAGTTGTCACAAGAAGTTTTAAGTCTTTGTGATCGTTTTCCAATTTATCCTAATCTTAAATACTAATAATTTTTTGGCAACCATTTTGGTTGCTTTTTGCAAGTTTTTTTTATAACATTACTTTTAAAAAGAAAAGAGGAACTACTATGCCATTTACAGAACTAAAACATCCGCTTATTATTGATAAACTTACTCGTATGCGCAAGCAAGATACATCGTCAAAAGATTTTAGAGAAAACTTGAATGAAATTGCTCAATTAATGGTTTATGAAATTTGTAGAGATATTCCGTTAACAAAAATTGAAATTGAAACTCCAATTCAAAAAACAGTTGGATATACAATTGAACAGCCAATTGTTTTAGTGCCAATTTTGAGAGCTGGAATTGGAATGTTAGATGGAATTCAAAAGTTAATACCAACAGCTAGAATTGCTCATATTGGGTTATACCGTGATGAAGAGACACTAGAAATACATCAATATTTTGCTAAAACTACTACAGATATTGAAAATAGCTACACATTAATAGTTGATCCAATGTTGGCAACTGGAGGAAGCGCAATTAAAGCAATTGATATTGTTAAACAATGGGGAGCTAAAAACATTAAATTTGTTTGCCTTGTAGCAGTCCCAGAAGGACTAAAAAAATTAGCACACAGACATCCTGAAGTCGAAGTATATGCGGCTTGCTTAGATGAAAAGTTAAATGAAAAAGGTTACATTGTTCCGGGATTAGGAGATGCTGGAGATCGTATATTTGGAACTAAATAAAAATAGAATAAAATACCGCTTGGTATTTTTTTTATTGGAAAAAAATTATTGCCTGTAAAAAGGTTAATACTAACTAAAAAAGAGGAGTAAAATATTTACAATGGATAAATATATCGGAAGAGGTGTGAATGTACAAGCAAATAAAGATTAAAGAAAGACTAAAGGAAAACAAGAAAGTATTATGAATTTTTGCAATTATAAGTTTAATATCGTTAATTGTTATTGCAATCTTGGTTGGTACAGAAACAATTGGCTGAAATTGACTTACAGGACTTATTCTTGGTGAAATTACAACAGTAGTTGCAATTATACTAATACTACTTTCAGTTAAAATTTTGTTAAAAACGGAAAATCATTATTTGTATTATTTTATGTATTTAGTGCGTATCGGAGTATATGTTGTTCCATTCCTATTAGCGTTTTTACTTCCAACAACACCATTTTTTTATGGTGGAGTTTTGATTGGAATGATTCCAGTTATAGCTTTATCGTATTTAAGTGGAATATTGCTTAAACAAGAAGTCGCTGAAAAGGAGAGTTTAGTTTCCTAAAATATAAATTCTCTGTTTGGAGGAAAAAAAGAAGGGGGAAAGTAATGCTATTTACTTCGCTTAAAGAAGAAATTGAAGGGAATCTTTGAGCATTATCTAACCAACTAACATCAATCATTCTTACAACAATCGTTATTTGTACAATATCAATTATTTATAACGTGAAAATTCGTGCTCATAAAGAGGGCGAAGAATTAAGTGGTTTTTTAGTTTTAGTAGATATGTTTGTAAGTTCTGTAGAAAATTTAGTTGTTTCAATAATGGGTCGAAAGTATCGTGTTTTGACCCCTTATGCAATGTTTATTATTTTGTATATTTGTGTAGGATCATTGTTTGCTTTACTAGGAATAGAATCACAAACAACTTCTTATACAGTTACATTATCGATGGGTTTTGTAACTTTTGTTATGATTTATTATTTTGGTTTTAAATATCAAAAAGCTGCATACTTAAAACGCTATCTTAACCCAATTGAAATTTTTACTCAATTTACACCACTGCTTTCAATTTCATTTCGTTTATTTGGAAATTTACTAGGTGGATCAATAATAATGGGGTTAGTTTATGCCTTGTTTATTGGGATGCAAGCTAGTTGAGGGGGAACATCTACAGTTGATGGTCACATATGACCCAACTGAGATTTTTGAAATCCTATGTATCAACCAGATACATGAAAACAACAATATATTTATTTCTGATCAGGACTAAATATATTTACAACAGTAGTTACACCATTTTTGCATATGTATTTTGATTTATTTGACGCTGTCATTCAATCAATCGTATTCATAATGTTGACGTTATCATATTGATCAGAGGCAATGGGTGATTTAACTGAAGATGACTTAACTACAACAACAAGAGCTCGAAAAAGCTCAAAACTTATTGAATTAAAAAATAGAGGTACTGTTCAAACAGTTTAAAAAGGAGATTATTATGTTATTTACAAATTTAATGGTAAACGTTTATGCAAATTTATTTAGTTCAATTGCAGCGGTTATACCAACATTATTAGCCGACAATACTATTGGAGAAGGATTAAAGTTCTTAGGTGCAGGTGTTTCATCAATTGGATTTATGGGAGCTGGAATTGGTCAAGGACAAGTTGGTCAAGGAGCTTGTATGGCAATCGGAAGAAATCCAGAAATGGCTTCAAAAATTACTTCGACAATGATTATTGCAGCAGGAATTGCTGAATCAGGAGCTATCTACGCTTTGGTTATTGCAATTCTGCTAATTTTTGTTGCTTAATTTTAAATTAAAAACTGACAAATAAAATTAGAAGGAAGGCTGAAATATGGTTTTAAATTTATTAGCAGAAACACCTTCAACTCCTGGAGTTCCAGAAATTGTTGGAATGTTGTTTCCAAATTTACCAAACTTTATTGCACATGCTTTAGCAACTATTGTCATTGTTATTATTCTTTCGAAACTGGTTTATAAGCCATTTAGAAAAACAATTAATAACCGTCGAGCAAAGATTAATGAGTTATTAGACGATGCTGTTGAAAAGCAGCTAATTGCTAACAAAGATGTTAAAAAGGCGGAGGCCTTGTTAAATCAAGCTAAATCAGAATCACTTTTGATTGTCAAGAATGCGAGAGTTGATGCTGAAGTTCAAAAAATGCAAATTTTACAAAATGCCGCATCTGAGGCAAGTAATATTCAAAATCATGCTAAAAGCTCAATTGAGAGAGAAAAAATTAAAGCTAAAGAAGAAATTAAGCAAACAATTATTGAAGTAGCCTTTGATGCCGCTTCAAAAATTCTAGAATCTGAAATTGATAAAAACAAAAATGAAAAGATTATTGAAAATTTTATTGAGAATTTAGATAGGGAATAATATGAATTTAAAAGAAAACGTTGTTAAAAATTGAGCCGCAGCTTTAACAAATATTGCTATTGAACAAAATAAAGTTGATGATTTTATTGAACAAAGCAATGCCTTAATTGATGCTTTAAAAGGAAAAGAAGACTTTATAAAAATTTTAACTATTAAAAGTCATCATGATGAGCTTGCTAAGGTTAAGATAATTGATGAAACTTTTAGCGCTTTTGGTATTAATGAAAATATTCTTAATGCTATGAAAATTCTTGTAGAAATGAAAGCCTTTTCAAGCACAAGAACAATTTTAAAACATTTACGTAAAAATTTAACAGCTCTGCATGATATTACTTATGGAGTTATTTGATCGACTAAAGAAATTTCCGAAAAACAAATTATTGACATTGAAAATAAGATTGCTAAAAAAATTGGTAAACATGTAAAATTAGTTAACAAAATAGATAATAAATTAATTGGAGGGCTTCAGGTAATTGTTAATAATCAAATCTTTGACGGGAGCGTTAAAGGCCAACTTGATGCAATGCGTTATGAAGTTCTTAAAAGAAAGTAAGAGGTAGAAAATGGCTTTAAATATTAAAGAAATCTCTGAAGTAATTGAAAAACAAATAAAAAACTACGGTAAGGAAATAATTGAATCAGAACAAGGTTCAATTGCGACTGTAGGAGATGGTGTTGCTTTAATTTACGGATTAGATAAAGCTATGATGGGTGAACTTTTAATTTTTCCAAATAACATTTTTGGAATGGTTTTAAATCTTGAAGAGGGTGCAGTTGGTGCAGTTATTCTTGGAGATACCACACTAATTAAAGAAGGAGATTTGGTCAAAAGATCAGGTAAAGTTGTTGAAACACCAGTTGGTGATGCAATGATTGGGCGTGTTGTTAATGCATTGGGACAACCAATCGATGATCAAGGTGCAGTTGTTACTAACAAAACAAGTCCCGTTGAAAAAATTGCGACTGGAGTGATGGCTCGTAAATCAGTTTCAGAACCCCTGGAAACAGGAATTTTAGCAATTGATGCCGCAATCCCAATTGGAAAAGGGCAGCGTGAATTAATTATTGGAGATCGTCAAACTGGTAAAACTGCAATTGCAATTGATGCTATTATCAATCAAAAAGGTAAAAATGTTAAATGTATTTATGTTTCAATAGGTCAAAAAGATTCAACGATTGCTCAAGTCGTTGAAAAACTTAAAAAACATGGAGCAATGGAATATACAACAGTTGTTAATGCTGGGTCTTCTGATCAAGCGCCTTTACAGTATTTAGCACCCTACACTGGAGTAACAATTGCTGAAGAATGAATGGCAAACGGTGATGATGTTTTAATTGTTTATGATGACTTATCAAAACACGCCGTTGCTTATCGTGAAATGTCATTGTTATTAAGACGTCCACCAGGGCGTGAAGCATATCCTGGAGATGTATTTTATTTGCATTCACGTTTATTAGAGCGTGCAGCAAGAGTTAACGAAAAGTTTGGTGGAGGTTCAATTACTGCTTTACCAATTATTGAAACTCAAGCAGGAGATATTTCAGCATATATTCCGACTAATGTAATTTCAATTACTGATGGACAAATTTTTTTGTCAGGGGATTTATTTAAAGCGGGAATTAGACCCGCTGTTAACATTGGACCTTCTGTTTCTCGTGTTGGTTCTTCAGCACAAATTAAAGCTATTAAACAAGTTGGAGGAACTCTTAAATTAGAGTTAGCACTTTACTATGAATTAGAGGCTTTTTCAAAATTTGGATCGGATTTGGATGAAACTACAAAAGCAACATTAGATCACGGATGAAGAATTATTCAAATTTTAATTCAACGTCAATACTCACCTTTGGAGCAAGTTGATGAAGCAATCTTGTTATTGGCAATTAAAACACATGTAATTAAATGATTACCTGTCGAGTTAATGAGTGAATTAAAAAATGAGATTTTATTGCATTTTAAACAAGACACTGTTGCTAAAAAGCTGCGAAACAAATTGGCTAAAACTAAAGAGTTTGATGATCAACTAACATCACAAATCAGCACCGAACTTGAAAAGATAGTTCTAAAATTAATTAAAAATATTCAAGACTACAAACCAGAGATATACGGAACTAAAAAAGAATTTAGTAAATTGGGTATTTAATGGCAAATTTAAGTGCATTAAAAGCAGAAATTATAGCTATTAACAATATTGGTAAAATTACCAATGCTATGAAGTTAGTAGCCAGTGCTAAATTACGCCGTATTGGTAAAAGAGTAGTCGAAACTCAGGAATATGTTTCAGAAGTCTATACAGTTTTTAATAATATTATTAAGCAGAGTAATGAATCAGTATTTCTAAAAAAATCAGACAACGAAATTAAAAAAACTTTGTGAATAGTTATTAATTCAAATTTAGGACTATGTGGTGGATATAACCAAAATATTAATAAGCTTGTTGTCAATAACTTAAAAGAAAATGATGAAGTTTATGCTATTGGAACAAAAGCAGTTGCATTTTATAAAAATCGTAAAACCAAAATTAAAGATCAAAGAATTGATGTAGATATTACATTTACCAACCAACAAGCTCGTGAAATGGGAAATGACATTATGTCATGATATACAAGCGGAGAATTCGATGAAATTAAAATAGTTTATACAAAATTCATAAATAACGTCACATTTGAGCCAACAGCATTAAGATTATTTCCGATTATTAAAAGTGATAATTTGGAATCAAGTTATAAAGGTGAAGTTTTATTTGAACCAAGTGCAGAAGTAATTTTAGAAACAACAGTAAACATGTTTTTAAACACTATTTTATTCGGAACAATTGTTGAATCACAAGTTTCAGAGCAAGCTTCCAGAAGGCTGGCAATGGAAAACGCTACAAACAATGGAGAAGACTTGTCAAATGAATTAAATATTAAATATAATCGTCGTCGTCAAAGCGCAATTACACAAGAAATTTCTGAAATTGTTTCTGGTGCTAATGCACAACTAAAATAATAAATGGAGGAAAATAAAATGGCTAAAAAAACAACTACCAATACAGCAATGACAATCGGTAAAATTGTTCAAATTTTGGGACCGGTTGTAGATGTTAAGTTTAATGAAGAAAATATGCCAATGATTTACGATGCATTAGTTGTCGAAAAAAATGGCAAAAAAATTGTTTTGGAAGTTGAACAACACATTGGTGATGAAATTGTAAGAGCAATTGCAATGGATGCAACTGATGGACTTACACGTGGATTGGAAGTAATTAATACTGGAGCTCCAATTCAAGCTCCAGTTGGAGAAGCGGTTTTAGGAAGAATGTTTAATGTGACAGGAAATGCAATTGATGAAAAACCAGAATTTACTGGCAAAACAATGCCAATTCACCGTAATGCGCCAGCATATGATGAATTAGTCACTACAGCAGAAATTTTAGAGACGGGAATTAAAGTTGTAGATTTAATGGTTCCCTTTGCTAAAGGAGGAAAAATTGGATTATTTGGTGGAGCCGGAGTTGGTAAAACTGTTCTAATTCAAGAACTAATTAACAATATTGCTAAAGCACATAACGGAGTATCGGTATTTGCCGGAGTTGGTGAGCGTACACGTGAAGGTAATGATCTTTATCACGAGTTCATTGAAGCAGGTGTTCTTGAAAAAACCTCATTAGTATTTGGACAAATGAATGAACCACCTGGAGCACGTATGCGTGTTGCATTAACAGGTTTAACTATGGCAGAATATTTTAGAGATGAAAAAAGTATGGATGTGTTATTATTTATTGATAATATTTTTAGATTTACACAAGCGGGATCGGAAGTATCTGCACTCTTAGGACGTATGCCATCAGCTGTTGGATATCAACCGACTTTATCAACAGAAATGGGTTCATTGCAAGAACGAATTACTTCTACTAAGAAGGGTTCAATTACTTCAGTTCAAGCAGTTTATGTTCCAGCTGACGATTTAACAGACCCAGCTCCAGCAACAACATTTACTCACTTAGATGCCCGTATTGTGCTGGATCGTTCAATTGCTAGTTTGGGAATTTATCCAGCAGTTGATCCGTTGGCTTCTTCATCGCGTATGCTAGATCCTGAAATTGTAGGAGAAGAGCACTATCAAGTAGCTTTAGGTGTTCAAGGGATATTGCAAAAATATCAAGAATTACAATCAATTATTGCAATTTTGGGAATGGATGAGCTATCAGAAGAGGATAAACTAGTTGTTTCAAGAGCTCGAAAAATTCGTAAATTTTTGTCGCAATCATTCTTTGTTGGAGAAAAATTTACAGGTCGTCCAGGAGTTTATGTTAAAGTTAGTGATACTGTAAAATCATTTAAAGCAATTTTGGATGGAGAAGTTGATGAAATTCCAGAAGTACTATTTATGTATGCTGGAACAATTGAAGATGTTATTGAAAAATATAAAAAATAATATAGGGAGAATAATTTATGGGAATTAAACTAAAAATTGTTACTCCAAACGGAACTTTCATTAACGATAAAGAAGTTGATATTGTTAACGTACAAACTATTGATGGAGACATGGGAATTTTGGTTAATATTGTTCCATTAGTATCGGCACTAAAAATAGGAACAATGTCTTTTAGAATTAAAGATAAAGTTACACATATTCATGTCCATCGTGGACTAGTAGTTGTTGATGGTAAGCAATGTAAAATTATTACAGAGCGCTTATATTTGGTTGATGAAAAAGGTCAAAAAATCGAAACACCAGATAAACTATTTTAAATGTAAAAAAAATAAAAAAACTTAAAACTTTGCTTTTAGCATAGTTTTAAGTTTTTTTATTTTATTTACATTACTTAATAATCCTGATTATGTTCCTTACCTTTGACAATTGCAACACCACCAGATGTTCCCAAACGACTAGCGCCAGCATCAATCATAGCAATTGCCTCTTGATAATTGCGAACACCACCAGCGGCTTTAACAAGTGCTTTGTCCTTAACAATTTCATTCATCAGCGCAACATCTTCAATAGTTGCTCCATGGCTACTAAAACCTGTTGAAGTTTTAACGTAATCCAAACCTGCCTCCAGTGCTAAATTACAAGCCGTCGCAATTTCTTCTTTTGAAAGCAAACAGTTTTCCATAATACATTTAACTATTTTATTTTGAGCTGCATTTTTGACTGCTTTCATATCTGCTAAAACTGCTTGATAGTCTTGATCCTTTAGTGCTCCAATATTAATTACCATATCAATTTCATCGCTTCCATCTTTGATTGCTTGAATAGTTTCAAAAACTTTAGTTTCAGTTGAACAAGCTCCCAATGGAAACCCAATAACAGTAGTTATTCCAACAGTTGAATTTCTCAGTTGTGACTTTACAAATTTAGTTCAGTATGAATTTACACAAACGGTTGCAAAGTCATATTCTTTCGCTTCATTACATAAATTGATTATTTGAGATTTGGTGGCTTCTGGTTTCAGTAGTGTATGATCGATATATTTATTTAATTTCATGTTTTATGTTCCTCTTAAATATTCATTTTCTTTTTTAACTCAGCATACATCGTTTTTGTCTTAGCTTGAGCTTCTTTTTCATTTTGGCCAACTGTTACAAAATAGATTTTCAATTTCGGTTCAGTTCCACTCGGACGAACAGCTAATCAAGAACCATCTTCAAAATAATATTTAACTAAATCTTGGCCCGGCATATTATACAAACCATCAAGATAGTCTTCGGTCTTAATAACTTTTAAATTATTTAGTTGCTTTAAGCCGTCAGTTCTTAAAGAAGTCATTAGTGGGTCAATTTTTGAATCTTTTTCTTCGGGTTTAAAATTTAGATTGATTGTTTCAGTGTAGTAGTAACCGTATTTAAGAAATAACTCATTTAAATAATCAATCAAAGTCTGTCCTTGTTTTTTATAAAATCAGCAGGCCTCAGCTATCATAATTGAAGCCTGAATTCCATCTTTATCTCTTGTGGAAGGATCTAGAACATAACCATAACTCTCTTCATAGGCAAAGACAAAGTTTAAACCATTGACAGATTCTTTAGCCATTTCATTTCCCATTCACTTAAATCCTGTTAAGGTTTTAACAATTGCAGTCTGATAAGTCTCATGAGCTATACGATCCCCCAAATCAGAAGTAACAAAACTTGAATAAAGCACAGGATTTATTGGCATTTGATTAGTGCGAACTAAATTTTTAAGTTTTCAATCAATTAAAATAGGACCAGTCTGATTTCCATCTAAGCGATAAAATTTGTTATTATGCTTAACTGCAATTCCAATGCGATCTGCGTCAGGATCATTTAGGATAATTAAATCGGCATTGTGCTTAGCACCATACTGCAATGGAATTTTTCATGCTGGATCAAATTCTGGATTTGGATTCACTACATGTTCAAAAGTAGGATCTTCATAAGCATGTTCTGCAACTTCAATAACTTCATAACCAGATTCTTTTAAAATAACTGGAGTAAATTCTGTTCCCGTTCCATTAACTGCTGAAAAGACAATTTTTAACATCTTTTTTTCAGACTGATGATTTTGATAAAATTCTAGATTGCAAATCATATTTAAATACTTATTAGTGATTTCTTTATTAACTGTTTTTAAAAGTCTTATATCAGGTGTGTATTTTCAATCAATAATGTTACTAATTTTATTCATTTCAGCAGCAATTATGTCAGTATCTTCAGGCATCAGTTGACATCCGAATTGATCATAAATTTTATAACCATTATATTCAGCAGGATTATGAGAAGCAGTAATTACAACTCCTCCAATACAATTTAAGGCTTTAGTGGCAAAAGAAACAACTGGTGTTGGCTTCATTTTGTTATCCTCAAACAAGTAAGCAGTAATTCCAAAACTGGTTAAAATGTTAGCCACTTCTTGTGCAAAAATTGCAGAATTGTGACGATTGTCATGGCCAATAACAACACCATCTTTTAAACGTCCGAAATGCTTCTTAATCAGCAAGTTTGCATAACTAATTGTAACCTTTCTAATTGTATATAAATTAAAACGTCCAGGACCAGCTCCAAGGATTCCACGAATTCCAGCAGTTCCAAATTCTAGTTCCAAATTAAATGCTGCAAAAAGTTCTTCTTCAGAAGCATTCTGAAGCATTCTCTTTAATTGAGGCTCCAGACTTTTGCTCTCCATTCATTCCTTGTAGACAGGATTATTCTTGTAATAAATCATTATTAATACCCCCTTACATTTATTTTAATCTAAATAATAAGCAATTGATGTTGTGAAATAACGCAATTTTAGGAATAAAATATTAATAAAGGGCATAGGAGGCAAAATGACATTCGCAGATTTAATTGAAAAAAAGAAACAGAATCAACAATTAACAGAAGTAGAAATTGATTGGCTGATTAAAAGTTACTTAAAAGAAGATATAGCTGATTATCAAATGGCTAGTATGTTAATGGCAATTTGATTTAATGGAATGACAGAAAAAGAAACAGCAGCTTTAACTAAGGCATATGTCGAATCAGGAATTACTTATGATATTTCTGATATTCAAGGTTTCAAAGCTGATAAGCATTCTACTGGAGGCGTTGGCGATAAAACAACCCTAGTCTTCGCACCATTAGTAGCTAGTTATGGGATTAAAGTATGTAAATTAAGTGGTCGAGGATTGGGCCAAACGGGAGGAACTATTGATAAGTTGGAATCCTTTCCAGGTTGAAAATCAGAAATTAGCGATAATGAATTTAAAAAAGTCATTAATAAAGTAGGAATGTCGCTAATGAGCCAAAATGAAGGCTTAGTTCCTGCAGATAAAAAGATTTATGCATTGAGAGACGTTACGGGAACAGTTGACTCAATTCCACTAATTGCAGCGTCAATTATGAGCAAGAAACTTGTAATTGAAAATGATAGCTTGATTCTTGACGTTAAAATGGGAAATGGCGCATTTATGAAAACCCTGACAGAGGCAGAAAACTTAGCCCAAGCAATGATTGGAATTGCAAGACAACACAATCGTCAGATTGCTATCATGATCACTGACATGAACAAACCTTTGGGAAAGGCGATTGGAAATGCATTGGAAGTTAAAGAAGCATGAGATTCATTAAATGGCAAAGGTCCTGAAGATTTTAATCATTTAGTGGCTACTGCTGTGGCAATAACTTTAGTACAAGCTCAATTGTTTGATGATTTTGACATTGCATATCAAAGTGTTTGCCAAAAAATGCAAACTGGAGAAGCGGCTCATATTTTTGAAGAATTTGTAAAAGCTCAACACGGAAACTTTAGTGTAATTAAAAATTATGATAAGCATTTTGCTGTTGCCAACTCTTTAGAAATTAAGGCAATGAGTTCTGGGTATGTTAATTTTACAAATGCTAATCAGCTAGGTTTATTATCAATGCGTTTAGGAGCTGGCCGTGCTACTAAAAAGGATAAAATTGATTTTGCAGCAGGAATTTATTTGAATGCTGATAGCGGTAGCCGCGTAAATAAAGGAGATACTATTATGACTTTATTTACTAATAAAGGTATTGATCCAAATTGAATTGATATGGCATATCAAACTTTTGAAATTTCTCAAAAGCAAACAAAAACTCCAGTTATTTTAAAGATTATTAAATAAAATCTAAAATCCTAATGTGATTTTAGATTTTTTTTGCTATATATAAAAGTGCTTTTTTCTTTCAAAGGTAAATATAAAATAATAAAAATCAATAAATTAATTGTCAATAATAGTCAATAGTTTTCAAAATTTTTGGTTGATTAATTAATATTTGATTTAAATTTTGGATTAAGAAATTATTGTATGATAAAATCTTAAAAGTTAAAATCACTATGCAAATTTGAAATAGGAAGGCAAAAGATGAAAAAGAAAAGTATAATAAGCTGTCTTACAGTTGGTTTCCTTTGTTTAGCTTCTATTCCAATTTATTCAAGCATAGATATAATTAGAAAAAGTTTGGCAATAAGAAAGGGTCCTAAAAGCACTCAGGCTTTAGAAAATTTGCTAAATTTTAAAGATATACCTTTAATACCAGAGTTTAGAAGAAGTTGAGAAAAACTTTTGGATGACTCAAGCTCTTTTTCTTCTGCATATGACTGAAGTTACAAATGACAAATGGAAGGGTACATGAAAGACATTTTGTCAGAAAAACCAGCAGCAATTGATATTGATATGAACAAAATGAAACCTATATCTCATAAATCTAAACTTACAGATGCAATTTATTTAGGATTACAAACATTTGGCTATGGTAAGCCAACAGTTTCTGAGTTAAATGAAATTGAAAGATATGAAATAGCAAATTTTGAAGAGTTGGAAAAACAAGGTTACAAAATGTATGTCAGAAAAAAAGATGACAAGCAAGACTTAATTCAAATAACAAACATTATTGAGAATTCTATATATAAAGATGTTGATGAGTCAGGAAAAGAAAACATATTCTATCAAGTTGATAACTCAAACAAAACGAGCAATATTTTTTTTAAAACGACTTCAAAAATAAATAAGAACACAATAAAAGACTATCAAGGAACAAGCATTAATTTAGAATTTAAGGCTGTTAAAAAAGATGACAATGAAAATAAAGTTCTAAATATATATGATCCTTACTATAATAGAAAATCATTAGAAATCTTAGTTGATTATCATAATTCTGAGAATTTTATAAATTTTAGAATGTGAGATTGAAACCAATACAATTCTGATACAACAAATTTGCAATGCTATATAGCAAATAATCTCATAAAAATTTATTGCGAAATAGCTTTAAATTATATAAATTATATAGATCCTAATTCTGAAATGTATAAAGTTAAAGCTCCGCCATTGGAAGGAGTAAAAACTCCTTTTAATTACAATGGTTCAAATCCTGCGTCTACTCTTTATTATGCATATAAATATAATGCTTATTTTGATTTAAGAATTTTTGTTTTTACAGATCAAAATAATTTAAAGAGAACATCATATATAAGCTATGATCAAAATAATATAATTGAATTTGAAAAAAATGATGATGGGAAGGACGTTAATAAATTTGACAAGGACTTGCATCAAACAAAAAATGATATCAAAAATAGAGAAAGGTTACCATTCAATCCGTGAATAGATTTTAATAATACAATGAGAAATTTTGTTGATAAAACATGAAATCTGCTAATGTTTGCAATGGATGAAATGAGTTAAAATGATAGAAATTAAAAATCTTACAAAAAAATATAACGAAAACATAATTTTGGATAATTTGTCATTAATTATAAAGGATGGAGAGGCAGTAGGAGTTTTAGGAGCCAATGGGGCTGGTAAAACGACACTAGTTGAAATAATTTCTGGGGTAACAGAACCTACTGAAGGAAAAATTTTATTTTATGACAAGGACAACAAAATCGAAAAAAATATTCAAGAAAAAATAGGAGTGCAATTTCAAAGTGGTAACTGACCATTTAATACAAAAGGAACAGATTTCTTAAATCTATTTATCGGTAAAAAATGAAAAAAGGATGAATATGTTAACAAACTTATTGAAATTTTTGAGGTCAAGGAGATTATAGTCAAGAGGTTATCAGATTGTTCAGGTGGTGAGCAGCAAAGATTTAACTCTATGCTTTCTATTATCAAAAAACCTAGTGTTTTAATACTTGATGAATTGATAACAGGCTTGGATTTAAAAATGCAGATTAAACTAATTAATTTTTTCGATAATCTAAGAAAAAAAGAAAAAATAACTCTCATTATAATTTCGCACATACCTGAAGAAATAGAGCAAATTTGCAATAGAATTATAGTTTTGGATAAAGGAAAAATTTACATGGACAAAAAAATTAAAGAAATTAAAAAAGAATACAGTTCTGTAAGATCTTTTTTAGAGTTATTTTTTGAAGGAAAGTTACAGTAAATGAAAAATACTAAATTGGCTTTTTTTGATACAAAAAAAGCAGCCAATCTTGGAAAAATAGTCAAAGCCTCATTATTGTCATCCTTAAAAAACGAAAGAGCATGAGTTTTCGTTATATTTTCTTCTACAATTTTTTCAGTTGCCTGCTTTATTGGGTATTCAACTTTTTCAAATTCTTATGAATTGCTTCCACCTCAAATGGTCAACATATTTTTAATACCTTCATTTATTTCAACAACGTATTTCGCTATTTTTTTATCTGAGTGAAAAGATTCATCACTGATCAAAAGAATTAGATTTCTTGGAATAAAAAAATGAAGCATCATTTTTTCTTTTATTCTATGTGCAGTACTTTTTGCTTTTATTGGAGAAATATTCACAATTTTTGCTACTTATTTAGTTTCTTTAATGTTTATAAGAGTTAAATTTTATTATGTAACCGATCTTTTCTTTTGAAATTGAATTTGATTTGCGTTTGTTACAATTTTAATTACGACTACAACTTTCTTATTAAGCACATGCATTGGTGATTTATGAAAAAATAAAAATCTAAGATTTTCAACACCTTTAATTATCATAATCATTTTAATATTAACATCTGATATCGTAATACCTTCATTTATTTCGGCAAGATCTCCCATTTTGACATATGCTGGATATCTTTCATTAACTAAATATCCCGCTTGAATTTCTTTAGTGACTTCCTCGTTTACTTTTGCAGATTATAATGGTGGCATTCAGCAAATAATTTATGATGAGGGAATGACAGAAACTGTTATATTTTTAAATAATTTAGCTGCCCTAATAATTATAAGTATTTTAACAATATTAGTGCTATTTTTATTATCGATAAAAACTTTTAAATGAAAATAGAATCGGAGAAACTTTATGTTCAAGCAAACAGGTATACCATTTAAATCAGTTTTGATGTTTACGTTGAATTCTACATTCAAGTCTATAAGAAATTATTTATTTTCGATTGTACTACCAACTTTCATAACTGTAGCAATTTACTTAATAAAAACATCCTTTGGTAATAAAGATTATTCTGAAATTTCGGGACAAATGTATTGTTTATTTATAATTCCCTTTACCTTTTCAATTTTTGCATTTTCCTCTACAATAACCAATTGAAAAGAAAGCGTACTCATGAAGCAGTCCAAGATATTTTCAATAGGAAAAACGAAAATATATTTGTCAATTTTTGTATCTATTTTGCTATTAACATTTCTAGCAGTTATTTTTTGTTTCTCATTTCTGGTTTTTATCGACAACTTTTTATTAATAAGGAACTTTACGAATACCTTTTTTAACATGTCAAATTTTTATAAGTCAAATGATAAAGTGAAACAATACTTAACTTTTTTTGTAGCAGTATTATTTATTTTCTTTACTTTTTTAATGTATATGTTTTTAATGTTTTGCATGTCAACTATAGTCTCATTTAAGATTAAATCGATAGTGGTTATTCAAGCTTTGAACCTGACACTAATTATTCTATTTTTGGGGCTAAGCGATACTATATTTGATACAAATCTAATTACAAATAGAACTGCACAAATGATTTATAATACAGTAGGATATTTAATTCCTACCAAATCTTTCCAATGGTTGCTCATTTCACTTTTTACAAACACAACTTTAATTCAATATAATATTTTAGAAACCATTGTGAGTTCAAATCTTGAGATACCGTTTACTTTTTTAACAAATAAGGCAAATTTAATATTGCCCATATCGCTAATTTGTTCTATTTGCTGAACACTATGTATATTTTTACTAAGCTTAGATTTTAAATTAAAAGGAGAAAAAAAGTGAAAAAGTTAATAGTAGGCCTATCAGCATTAAGCATTGCGACGGGAACAGTTTTAAATGTGGTTTCTTGCAACATCGGGGAATTTTCAACAAGAAAATATTTAGAGAGTTTAAATGATTTTAATTGGGAATCAGAGCAAGTTGATGACGGTGATGGCTTTAATTGAAAATACAATGAATATAATGATGGCACAAAATACCTTGACTTAAAAGAAGTTGACTCTGCTCAAGGACCAGTTGACAAGATCTTTGACTATGATAAGTACTCTACGTCATATAAAGGAGCCAACTTTATAAAAAAACAGGCGACAACCGGTTCGCCAGTTATAAAGTCCTATAGACCAAATGGAAATATGTGATCAGACTACGGATTATCCAGTAAGTCCAGAAAATACTTGCATATAAATTCAATACAAGAGTGAAATAATGGAAAAGATATGGATTTGGACTATAACATTGCTTCTACAGATTTAAGAGGTAGAAATTATGTTGCAAAAAACAGCGTAAATGGTCAGCAAAAAGAAACTTTCTTTAATATGTTTCATGACCCCTCTAATTCTTCAAGTTCAATTGTTGGAACCAAAAATCCTTTTGGAGGAAATTTAACTAACTTAAGTTATATTCACGAAATGTATACATGACCTGCAATAACAAATAAGGGATGATTAACAACTTCTTTTGCAGATTATACGGATTACATGCACAAAAATGGTGTGCCAGTTTTGGGGTTATGATATATGTCGGGATGAGAAGATTTGACAAGAGAATCATTAAGAAAATTGCTGGAAAAAAACTCTAATGGAGAATTTAAAATAGTAGACATCTTAATAGATCAATGTCTAAAATATAATTTTGATGGCTGAATGATAAATAATGAAGCAAACGGCTCTCAAGGCGACGGTTATGTTATTAAAAACTCAGAAATTAATGAAATAATGAAGGAATTTAGCAAAAGAGCAGACGAATTGGAGCCAAAAATTGGTAAGAAACTCCATATTGTACACTACACAAATGACGGTTCGCTAACTTATGACCCCATTAATAATACTCCAAATTCTAAAAAAACTATTGAGGCAGCAAAGTATGCCAGCGAAATGCAATTAGATTTTACTTATGATAATAATGTTTCAAATTATGATAAATATTTGGAAAATATTTGAAAAGGAGATAACTCAAAGAGAAAAACAATTTACTCACTACTAAATGAAAGTACAAATATACCAGGTGTAGGTAATTACGATGTGAGAAATTTAATTTTTGAAAAAAAACAGTCGGAAAACGCGTTTGACTTTTCAAGTACCGCAAATAATTCATTTTCAATATTTGGTTCAGGAGGCGCCAACGAATACGCAAAAGACTTTAAAAATTGATTTAATAGAAAGCAAAAAGAGACAGGTAACTATGTTGACAAATATAAGGTTCTTTTAATGCAACAAGAAGTATCAAACTTATATTCAAATTATCAATTTTTTGGTACCAATGGTTACTTAGATAATTCAGCAAGAGGCTACGATAAGCTAATTTCTCAAAATCAGCAAAATATCTCAGCAATTTATCAATCTGATCCAAGATTAAGCTATAAGGATTTTGATAAAAGGAATGATTGAAATGAATCAGTTCAAGAAAATTTTATGCTAAAAGAAAATGGTCAAAAGACTAAGAGCTATGGAATAGGAAATTCTTTTTGAGAAAAAACTGTTGTGGCAGATTCGGTTTTATCTAATGACTATAGCACTCTAGATAAAAATGTGGCAAATGAAATTGAAAATGATCCCACTATTGAAACATACTTTTCAACAGGCTCAGGAATTCAGTATTTGAATAGAGATCAAAACAAGAATATTATTAATAATCAAATATATCCATGAACTAATTCAAGAATGGCGGATGTCGCTCCAACTTATCAATGAGACTTTTGATCTGAAAAGCAAAATGACAGCACTGTTGAAATAGAAACTGCAGATGGTAAAAAAAATGTAAGTAAAATAACGCCTTATGGTCAACTTACAGGCTACTATGATTACTATGATGCTTATCAAAAAGGTAATTCATTGGCAATTGGTATGGGATATGACTTTGATAAAGAAGGTACAGTCAAACCAGGAATATGAAAAAATAACTCGTATTACTGAAATATAATGGGAACAAATCTCCAAAAAAATAGCTACACGGCGAGCTTTTATGTCAAGTCAACACTTGAAGACTCAAATGAGAAGTCTTCTAATGAAAAAATTTCTGAAATAGCTAAGAATACAAAAATAACCGCCTTTACTTCAAAACTATCTGAACAAGAAGTGGACGCAAGACCAGAAGTTCTGAAAACTAATGTAGAGTACCAAAAAGATGGATGGTATAAAATATCATCTGACTTGTCAGAGTTGAATAATATTGGTAAGGAAGAAAGAATTGCCAAAATTGGAGTTCAAATAAATCCTGGTCAAGATGATTCTGATGCTGAAAAACAATTTATTTTTAATGTAGGTGGTTTCACACTAGAAAAAAATCAGGTAGGTAAATTCGATCTACCTATCAAGGATGCAATTAGTAAAATTCAAAATGATTACATTGTCAAAAGAAAAAACAAAAATAATATCAACATTAGGTTTTCATGAAATGATCAAAATAAAAGTTTAGTTGACTATTATCACATTTATTATTCAACTGATAAAGATAGTTGATACAGAGTAGGGCAGACTTCACAAAATAAATATTATGTTAGAGAAATTGATGAATCAGATAATCAAAAAATTTATATTGGAGTACAACCAAGATACAAAAATGGCAAAATGGGCAAAATCAGTTTTGTAGAATTTGATACCAAATATAATTATGAAAAATAGTTTTTTTAAAAAGTAGTGTGCTTTTTATTTTGCATATAAGAACGAACGATAGATATTCAAGGCTATAATATTTTTGCATAATTTTATAATTATAAAACTTAATAAAATAATAGAGTACCTATTTATCAAAACTGAATTCAATTAGTGAATATATAAGGATATTTTATAAATTGCTAATAAAAAGCAAAATAATTTTAAAAAAAGAAAGCCACTTTGGGCTTTCTTTTTTTGTTAAAAACTGAAAGAGTTATTGTTTATTATTCAAATAATTTGTTCAGCACCATTTGATACATTTCCAGTGTTGCTTGTTCTCTTTGAAGAGCAGTCATAATCTTTGAAGAATCATTCAAATTATCAGAAACTGTCAAAATAACATGAGCGTGACGATTAAACTTGTTTCCCAAATATAAAAGCGCATAACTTTCCATATCAACAACATCTAAGTCATTTCTTCCTAACTCGTTGTCATTATAAAACAAATCCGAACAATGACTTAAAACCGGACGACCAATTCCCAAAGTGAATTTAGGTTCAATTGCTTGTCATCCATTTTTATTAGGCTCAAAAATACTATTTTGGCTAACGACTTTATATGCTTCTACAACAGTTCCAATATCAATGTCATCCTTATAAGTTCCAGTTGTTCCTACACGAACAATTTTTTGAACATCATGATCAACAAATAATTCAGTTGCATAAATTGCAATTGAAGGCTGTCCCATTCCTGAAGTTGCAAATGAAACTTCGTGCCCTTTGTATGTTCCTGTGTAAACAGAAGCTGCGCGAACATCAGATACTAAAATTGGATTAGTTAACAACTTTTCAGCTGCTCACTTGGTTCTTTTTGGGTCTCCAGCTATTAATACAGTCTTAGCAATTTTTGCTTGTTTGTCTATATGCATTTTTATAAAACCTTTCTTATACATCTTTATTTTAACTCATTATTTTTAAAAAGCTAAGTTTATAAAAAAAAGCAAAGCGCACATATTTTTGAACATTTAAAGTAAAATCATTAAGTAAACTTCTGTGGTTTACTTAAAAAATAGTTATCAAAATTTATAAAGTCAACAATAAATGTTATTTTGATATTCATCAAATTGATAAGTACATTATTTTTGACTATTTAATAGAATAAGGAAAATAAGTTATGAGCAAAGTATTAGCAATATCAGGAACGATTAATCAAACAGATTCACGTTCATTAGAAATGATGAAGCAGTTTTTAAAAGCCTATAAAAATGCAAATATTAGTGACGAGATTATTTATTTAGATTTGAATCAGGAATCAATGGCAATTATGTCATTAAGTTCAAATAATCTTGAAGAATTTTATAATCATGAAAATTCGGTAAAATATATTCAGCAATTAAAGTCAGTTGATAAAGTTGTTATTGCCGCGCCAATGCACAACTTTAAATCAACAGGACAACTGGTTAATTATGTTGACCATATAGCAGTTCCAAATTTGACTTTTTCATACCAAAATCCTCTTCCAAATGGAAATCCTCGCGGGTTATTAAATCATTTGAAAGTGCAAATTTTGGCAACTAGAGGAGGGGAACTAACTTCTAACTCTTGAGCCGACCATACTATTTGATTAAAAGGAGTCTGAGAGTTTATGGGAGCAACTGTCGCTGAACCAATTTTTATTGGTAGCTTAGATTTGCCTAAGAATTATAAAGTTTCAGCAGAATCAATTGTTAAAGAGTATTTACCAATAATTGAAGGAGCTGCTAAAAATTTTTAATAAAAATTAATAGCGAGCCCATTTTTTTATTTGATTGATATATCATTGTAAGAAAGGAGAAATAAAATGAAACTTAAAATTGATAAAACAACTTATTTAAATTGAAGATCGCTTCTTTGTATGACAATGTTTATAATTATTACTGTAATTATTTTTCAAGATTTTATTCATAAATTAATCACTATTGATACATTGACTTACAAAGCTGATGATGGAACAGATGTTAAAACTTGAGGATATTTCTTAGGTGATGGAAAAACTATGTATTATGATCGAGCAGGATTTATAGTTAATTATTTTTCCTTTTTTACAATTCAAACTAATATAATGATTGCAGTTTGATTTTTCGTCCTAGCGTTATTTAATAGCAAAGTAGGAAAAATTAAATTAATTTCACCGACTTATTCAATTGCAATTGCAACATATATCTCAGTTACAATGTTAATTTACAATACAATGCTGTTACCAATTCATGTTCCAAAAGATGGGTTGGATTGATTTAGACAATTGTCTCTGCACTTAATTGCACCATTAGTAATGATTTGCTACACATTATTTGAATTGAAACCAGATGGAGTTATACCTGTTAAAGAATTTGCCAAAAAATATTTATGAAAACTTTACATATATCCGATTGCTTACTTAATTGTCAGTTTAATAAGAGGGGAAATTCGTAGAGCTGGTGGATGACCAAGATTTACCTCATATCCATATTTCTTTTTAGAAATTCATGAAAAAGAAGCAATTAAAGGGGTTCCTATTCACGGAGCAGTATGATTACTAATTGCAGCAATATTTATTATTGTTATTATTGCTGGATTATCATTAGGCTTTACTAAAATTTTGAATAATCGTGTTTCAAAAGCAAAGGTAACTAATGTTATTGTTGAAGCAAATTAAAATTTCATTATATATTAAATTTGTAATTTAAGTATTCAGTTTTTATATCAATATGTTTTACTAAAAAAGTCTTTTCGAACTTGAAAAGACTTTTTTGTGTATTTAATTTATTTCAATTTAAGTATATAAGTGAACATAAAATGGATTCACTTTAATCATTTTTTTGCTACGCTTTGCTATTTTTATTGGAATCAAATATTTTAACTATTTCAGCTTTAAATTCTTCCATCGAATTGTCGTTATTAATAATTTTTGTTGCAATTTTTTTAACATCCAAGACGCCATTTGAAATTTTGAACAAATCCTTTTCTGTTGTCTCTTTTTCAATTTGTTTGATGTTAGCTGTTTTATTTGCATCTTTTTGTTTTAGATATTCTCTCTCGATTCTTTTCTGAATATCAGCCTCAATATAAATAACTTCAGTATTAAATCTTGAATCTTTTTTAAAAGAATCAGCCAGCTTTGCTCTATACAAGGACTCTAATGAAATTGCAGAACACTTATTTGCCACCATAAACTCATAAATATGATCTCGAAATTCCTTAAACATTTTTTGCTCATCAGAGTATAAAATTTTAATAACATTCTCAGTTTCAGTTTTGTTATTCATTGACAATCCCTTAATGTTAGCAATTATTTTTTCAAAGTAAATTATTTTCAACCTAAATATTCCCATACTTGTCGCTCATTCACCAGCAAGTGATTTTCCAGATTCACTCAATCCTGACAAAAAAAATATATTTTTAGCCTTCATATTTTTCGATCTCCCATTTCATTTTAATTATAACTACGATTGAAAAATATTTTGTAACACTAATAAAAATAAATATTTATGCAATTAAAATAGTGAAATTTGATAAAAAAGTTTAAAAAATCAAGCCATTGTAATGTCTCGATTTTTAAATCTATTAGATATTTGCCTTTTTATTTCCACAAATTTTATTCATTGTTGTGTCAGCACATTTTTGTGTTGAATGGTCGTAGCCGTTAGTCTTAATATTTTCAATGTTTTTAACAACATTTCCAGTGAAAGCTCACATTTTTTGTTCCTTTAAAAATTTCAAATATGCGTATCAATTAATACGCAACTTGCGAAAATCAATTCTACCAAGTTGAACATTATTTTGAATAGTGGCAATCTTTTTATTTAGCAACACTTGCTCTTTTGAACTAACAAGCTTGCTACAAATTGATGGTGGAATTTGAGTAATATTAGCATAAATATTTTCCACAGTTCCAAACTTTTCTAATAAATCTGTTGCTTGTTTGTAGTGCAAACATTTAATTCCCTTGATGTTATCTGAAGAGTCACCCATCATAGCTTTAATATCGGGAACTTGTTTTGGAGAACAACCAAATTTTTCGTAAACTTCAGAAAGTTCTACAAAAGTTGGTTTTTCTTTTTTACTGACGTTAGTAATAATTTTTACGTCATCGCTTACTAATTGAAAGGTATCTTTATCATTAGACAGAATGTGAACATTGTACCCTAATTTGCAAGCAATTTTTGAAATTGTTCCCATAACATCATCACCTTCGTAACGAGGCTTTTCATATCATGGAATATTTGCTGACGTTAAAAACTGTCTAATAATTTGCATTTGAGGAATTAATTCCTCTGGAGTTTCTTTTCGCTTTGCTTTGTATTCAGGGTATAAGTCTCTTCTTCAACATCCTTGACCAACATCAAAGGTAACAATAATTGTATGATAAATGTTCATATCAATTAGCTCATTAATTTTTGCTACGAAAGTATAAATGGCATTAATCATAACCCCATCACGATTTACAGCAACTGTTTTTCTTTTTAATGATCCGTAGTAACCTTTGTGTAATAAATGATAACCGTCAATAATAAGTATTGTCTGTTTTTCATTTTTAGTATTCATTGTTATTTCAATTCCTTACCTATAAATAATAACATATTCAAAAACAGGTTTTTAAATCATTTCAATATATATTTGCTCTTGTTTGAAATTTGCAATTAAAAATGACAATGCTTCAAAAATTTTAGGATTTTGACAAACTACAGTATAAGTTGGATCATGATTGTATTCACGCTGCTTAATCAGTAAATCATTTTGACGCAAAAAAGCGTCGACTTTTTTGGTATCTCTAATTGAAAAACTAAAACTTATTTTGTAAGCTTTTTGAAGATTTATGAGACTTATACTGTTTAAAAGCTCGCTAGCGCTTGTTGTATAAGCCCGAGTTAATGGGCCGGCTCCAAGTTTAGTTCCACCAAAATGACGAATAACTAAGACAGCAATATTGGTTAACTCCATTTTTTCAATCACATTGAAAATAGGTTTTCCAGCAGTTCCAGCAGGTTCAGAATCATCGCTAAAACCACCTTGTTGCTGAGTTACACCAATTTTGTAGGCATAACAATTATGTTGAGCTTCCAGATCACGATATTTTAAAAGAAATTTGATAAGTTCTTCTTTAGAGTTAATTTGAGCTGCTATAGTAATAAATTTTGACTTTTTGATTTCAAATGAGTTTTGAAAAGTGCCTTTAGAAATTGTTTTCAATGCTAACTCCTTTTCTTTTTAAAAATACTTATAAAGTTAGTATAATTATATTATGTATTTAATAAAGGAGGGTAACTAGATGGCTTCAGATAAAAAATTAATAAAATATTATGGGAAAATAGCTGATCAAATCATTAAATTAGAGTCGAAATATGCCAAATTAAAAGACGAAGATTTTAAGGATGTGACTGCTGAATTTAAACAAAGATTATCTAATGGTGAAGAACTTGATGACATCTTAGTTGAAGCTTATGCAGCTGCACGTGAAGCTGCATTTAGAGTTTTAGGATTAAAAGCTTATCGCGTTCAATTAATTGGAGCAATTATTTTGAATGTTGGAGATATTGCTGAAATGAGAACTGGAGAGGGAAAAACTTTAACAGGGCTGTTCCCAGCTTATTTGAATTCTTTAACTGGTAAAGGAGTACACATTGTTACTGTTAATGAGTACCTATCACGACGAGATTCAGAAATTAATGGAAAAGTTTATGATATTTTGGGAGTGACTGTCGGATTAAATTCTTCAGAAATTCACAAAGGTGCTAAACGTGAGGCATATTTAAAAGATATTACCTATACTACAAACTCAGAATTAGGGTTCGATTATTTAAAAGACAATATGGTAACAGACTATGCTCAAAAAGTTCAACGTGGATTAAATTATGCAATTATTGATGAGGCTGATTCAATTTTAATTGATGAATCAAGAACACCATTAATTATTTCTGGAGGAACATCATCAAGAGTTAATTTGTACAAACATGCTGATGCCTTTGCAAAGACTTTAAAAAATCCAACAGATGTTGATATTGATTTAGAATCTAAACAGGTTTATTTAAATGAACAGGGAATGAAAAAAGCTAAAGAATATTTCACTTTGGAAAATTTATTTGCATTAGAAAACACAGAAATCTTTCACTTAATCATGAATGCCTTAAAGGCCCATTTTACTTTTAAAGAAGGTGTTGAGTATACAGTTCGAGATAATGAAATTGTATTGATTGATCAATTCACTGGCCGTATTATGGATGGCCGTGCTTATTCAGATGGTTTACAACAAGCACTTCAAGCCAAAGAAGGTGTTGAAATTGAAGAAGAGACTATTACAATGGCAACAATTACATACCAAAACTTTTATCGTTTGTATGCTAAAATTGCTGGAATGACAGGAACTGCTAAAACAGAGGAAGAAGAGTTTATCAAGATTTATAATACTCGTGTTGTTGTGACTCCAACAAATAGACCCGTTATTCGTAAAGATGAGCCAGATTACACTTTTGGAACAAAAAATGCTGCTCTTAAAAAAATGATTGCAGATGCAAAGATTATTAATGAGAAGGGAAATCCAATTTTGATTGGGACAACATCAGTTGAGTCATCTGAGCAAATAGCAAGATATTTGGAAAAAGCGGACTTAAAATTTGAAATGATAAATGCTAAAAATCACCACCGTGAAGCTGACATTATTGCCATGGCTGGCCAAAAAGGAGCAATTACATTAGCCACAAATATGGCTGGACGTGGAACAGATATTAAGTTAAGTGAAGTAGTCAAAGAACTTGGTGGACTAGTCGTTTTTGGAGTTGAACGAAATGAAGCTCGTCGTATCGATAATCAGCTTCGTGGACGTGCTGGTCGTCAAGGAGATCCTGGAATGTCACGTTACTATATTTCCATGGATGATGAATTAATGATTCGTTTTTCTTCTCCAAAAATGCGTGCTAATTTCGCAAAACTTGGTGACGAGCATATTAAGTCTAAATTTTTTACTAGAGCAGTTACAAATGCTCAAAAAAAACTTGAAGGGATGAACTTTGATCAACGTAAAAATGTTTTAGATTATGACAATATTTTGGCACAACAACGTGAAGCAATGTATGCGCAACGTGATGATATCTTGCAGGCGGAAAGTTTAAAAGTCGTTTTGAAAAAGTTTCAAATTACTGTTGCTTATGATTTAATTGAAGAGTTTAATATTTTGGTTCATGGTGAAAGAACTATTGATGCTAAAAAATTATTCAAAGCATTAGATGGAAAATTAGTGGCGCATAATAAGTTTAAAGAAACAGACTTTTTTAATAAGGAAAAAATGGAATTGGCGGAACAAATTGCACAAGCAATGATGGAGTTTTATTCAATTAGAGTTGCTGATGTTCCTGAAAATGTGATTCTTGATATGGAAAGACGCACTATTTTGGAATCTTTTGATCGCTTTTGAACAAAGCATATCGATTTATCTTCAAAATTAAAGTCGGGAATTTACTTGCAACAATATGCTCAAAATAATCCTTTGGCTGAGTATGTCGAACAAGCAACAACTTTGTTTAATAAAATGAAGATAAACATTGCTTCAGAGGTGATTAATAAATTATCAAATGTTGTTTTAAAAGCCGTTGAAAATGAAGAAACACCACTTCCAATTGAAATTACCGATAATGATATTGAAGATATTTTTGCAGAAACAGGACTCGATAAATCAATGGTCAATAATGAAGCAATTAATAAACGCTTTGATGAGTTAGAGGCAAAAAATCAAGAAAATATTCAAGTTTTACATAAATTGAAAATACAAAGAGATATAATGTTAGGGTTAGTTATTGAAATTGAAAAACGATTTGGCAATAATAAACCACAGCAAATTGAAATAGAAGCTGAAGCAATTGAAGCAATGCTTAAGATTTTTGGAATTACTAATCCTGAAGACATGAAAGTCGAAATAATCGAGGAAAAATATCAGCAGTTGTTAAGAGAAGCTGAAAATGAAGAACAAGAACAGCTTCAATTAAAAATGGCTAAAGAAATCCTAAATGATTTCATTTTGAAAAACGAATTATTCAAAATCAAAAAACCTACTAGGGTTGATGAAAATGATGATGGATTAACTAAAGTAACAAAGACAAGAATTGGTTAAGCAAAAACTAGACTACAATCTAGTTTTTTTGCTCTATAAATAGGAGACATAAAGACATATGGAATTCAAAAAGCATAATCAATTTAAGCTAGTATCAAAATATCAACCAGCAGGTGATCAGCCAAGAGCAATTGCTCAATTATTAGAAGGAATTGCTCAGGGAAAGAAAGATCAAGTCTTATTGGGAGCAACAGGAACTGGTAAAACATTTACAATGGCCAATATTATTGCCAATCAAAATCGCCAAACTTTGGTGCTTGCTCATAATAAAACTTTGGCAATGCAAATTTATTATGAGCTTAAAGAGTTTTTTCCGGAAAATCGAGTAGAATATTTTGTTTCTAACTTTGATTTTTTTCAACCAGAAGCTTACTTGCCTTCAAAAGATTTATATATTGATAAAGATGCTCGTCAAAATATTGAACTTGACATGATGAGATTGAGTGCAATGAATGCATTAATGACCAGAAACGATACAATAGTTGTTGCTTCTGTTGCTTCAATTTATGCAGCTCAAGATCCTGCGGTTTATAGTAAATCTTTTTTTGAACTTAATGTTGGGCAAAAGTTGTCCAAAAAAGAATTACTAATGTTTTTTGTAAAAACAGGATATACCAGAAATGATATTGAAAATGCACCTGGGACTTTTAGTGTTAAAGGCGATGTAATTAAAATTGTTCCAGGTTGAACAGCAAATATAATGTTTAGAATATCAATGTTTGGCGAAGAAATTGAGATGATTGATGTTTTGGATACCTTAACTGGTAGCTACATTGATCGAACAAGAACCATTACTATTTTTCCAGCTCAAGCTTATGTAACTCCAGAAGATAAATTAAAGCAGGCTTGTGAAAATATCCGTAAAGAAATGGTGCAAAGAGTTAACGAATTTACAGAACAAGGATTATTACTAGAAGCCCAAAGGCTTGAACAAAGAACTAAATATGATTTGGAATCATTAGAGGAATTCGGATTTTGCAGTGGAATTGAAAATTATTCAGCCCAATTAGACTTTAGGGAAAAAGGTCAAACACCATATTCATTGATAAATTATTTTCAAGACAATTTTTTGACAATTATTGATGAATCGCATATGATGATTCCTCAAGTTAGGGGAATGTACAATACTGATCGCTCAAGAAAAGAAACATTGGTAAAATACGGTTTTAGACTACCATCAGCGTTGGATAATCGACCTTTAAATTTTGAAGAATTTACTAATCTTTTAAATACAACAATTTATACTTCAGCAACACCCGGAGAATATGAAACTGAGTTAACCAAAGGCGAAGTTGTTGAACAAATTATTCGCCCAACAGGTTTATTGGATCCAGTTATTGAAATTAGACCATCGCAAGGTCAAATTGAGGACATTATTGAGCAAATTAGTATTCGTAAGCAAAGTAATGAACGTGTTTTTATTACAACTTTGACAATCAGAATGAGCGAAGATTTAACATCTTATTTGCAAGAACGAGGAATTAAAGTTGCATATTTACACTCAGAGCTAAAAACATTAGAGCGTAGTGAAATTTTAAATGATTTGCGTAAAGGGGTTTATGATGCTGTTGTTGGAGTCAACCTCCTTCGTGAAGGATTGGACTTACCAGAAGTAAGTCTAGTATGTATCCTGGATGCCGATAAACAAGGATTTTTAAGAAATACTCGTTCTTTAATTCAAACTACTGGACGTGCTGCTCGTAATGCCAATGGACTTGTAATTTTTTATGCTGACAGTATCAGTAAAGCAATGCAAGAAACAATTGAAGAAACTTCTCGAAGACGACAAATTCAACACCAATACAACTTGGATCATAACATCACACCAAAAACAATTATTAAGTCAATTGGTGAGACAATGTTGACAGAAAAAGCGCGACAAAATATTAACGAATTGAACAAAGTAAAAGGAACAAAAAATAAAAAACTGGCAATTCAAAAAGTTATTGACGGTTTGAGAAAAGAGATGTTGCAGGCAGCAAAAGATTTGGATTTTGAGACAGCTGCAACACTTCGAGATACAATTATTGAATTAGAAGGGCAAAAGAATTTTTAGGTGATTAAATTATGGCTTTAGATAAAATTATAGTAAAAGGAGCTCGAGAAAACAATTTAAAAAATGTTGACTTAGAGATTCCCAAAGAAAAGTTAATTGTTTTTACAGGTTTGTCAGGTTCAGGAAAATCGTCATTGGCATTTTCAACAATCTATGCTGAAGGTCGTCGTCGATATATTGAATCATTATCTGCTTATGCTCGTCAATTTTTAGGAGGAAATGAAAAACCAGATGTTGATTCAATCGAGGGACTTAGTCCAGCAATTTCAATTGATCAAAAAACGACATCACACAATCCTCGTTCAACAGTTGGAACAGTTACAGAAATTTATGATTATTTGCGTCTATTGTATGCAAGAGTCGGAACTCCATTTTGTATTAATGGACATGGAATTATTAATGCAAGTTCGATTAAAGAAATTGTTTTAAATGTCGCAAAAGATACTGACCAAGGGGAACAAGTATATGTTTTGGCGCCTGTTGTTAGAGATAAAAAAGGTTCTCACAAAGATTTATTAGAAAAGCTTCGTGCCGAAGGCTTTATTAGAGTTAAAGTAGATGGCCAAATTCGAATGTTGGATGAGGAATTTGAAATAGAAAAAAATACTCGCCACAATATTGATATTGTTGTAGATCGTTTAATTTATAAAACTGATGATGAAATTAACTCAAGAATTTATTCAGCAATTGAGGTCAGTTTAAAATATTCAGATGGATTAATTAAGATCTTTTACCCTGAAACTGCTGATAAAGAAGAAAAATTATATTCAACAGCGTATTCATGCAGTGTTTGTGGCTTTACTATTCCAGAAATGGAACCACGTTTATTTTCATTTAATGCTCCTTTAGGAGCTTGTGAGGAATGTTCAGGATTAGGAGTCAGTTTGGAGGCAGACCCGCATTTATTAGCTCCAGATAAAGAAAAAAGCATTAATCAAGGTGGAATTACATATTTTAAAAATTTGGTCGGTTCAGATAATCTTGAATGACAAAAGTTTCGTACTCTATGTGACTACTATTACATTGATTTGGATTTAGCAATTAAAGATTTAAGTAAGCAACAATTAAATTATATAATGTGAGGTTCAGATGAAGAAATTGAAACTAAACTACTTAGCTCAAATGGTCGTCGTTATGAGTCATATGAATATATTGAGGGTGTTGCTTCGTTAATTCAACGCCGTTATTTTGAAACTAAATCTGAAGATTTGCGTAAATGATATGCAAAATTCATGAGTTCAAAAAAATGCAAAGAATGTAATGGAGCACGTTTAAATAAAACAGCGCTGTCAATTAAAATTAATGGAGTTTCCATTTTTGAGTTTACTGAAAAATCAATTCAGGAAGAGTTAGACTTTTTGTTAAATATTTCATTAACTGAAAATCAAGCAAAAATTGCTAACTTAGTGTTAAAGGAAATTGTTTCGAGAACAAGTTTCTTATATGAAGTAGGATTGGGATACTTAAATTTATCACGTTCTGCTACAACTCTTTCAGGAGGAGAAGCACAACGTATTCGATTGGCTAAACAAATTGGATCACAGTTGACTGGAATTTTATATGTCCTTGATGAGCCTTCAATTGGTCTACACCAACGCGATAACGATAAACTAATTGGTACACTAAAGCATTTACGTGATTTAGGGAACACTTTGATTGTTGTAGAACATGATGAAGATACAATGAAAGCATCTGATTGAATTGTTGATGTTGGACCAAGAGCTGGAGAACATGGGGGAGAAATTGTTTTTAGTGGAACTTATGAAGAAATTTTAAAATCAGATAGTTTAACTGGTAAATACTTATCTGGAGCTGAAAAAATTCTAGTTCCTACAAAACGCCGCGGTGGCAATGGTAAAAAACTTGAAGTTCGTGGTGCTACTGAAAATAATTTAAAAAATGTTAGTGTATCAGTCCCATTAAACAAATTTGTAACGATCACTGGCGTTTCTGGTTCAGGAAAGTCAACTTTATTAGAGGATATTATTTATAAAGGTATTATGCAAAAGCTTTCGAAAGAGCCAGTAATTGCTGGAGAATTTAAAGAAATTAAAGGTATTGAAAATGTTGATAAAGTAATTTATATTTCTCAAGAACCAATTGGAAGAACACCTCGCTCAAATCCTGCAACTTACACTACAGTTTTTGATGATATTCGTGATTTATTTACAAATCTTCCTGAAGCCAAAGTTCGAGGATACAAAAAAGGGCGTTTTTCATTTAATGTTCAAGGTGGACGCTGCGAAAACTGTCAAGGAGATGGAATCATTACGATCTCAATGCAATTTATGCCAAGCGTAGAAGTTAAATGTGAAATCTGTGAGGGACAACGTTATAATGATGAAACTTTGCAGGTTAAATTTAAAAACAAGAATATTTCTGATGTATTAAACATGACAGTTGAAGAAGCTACAAAATTTTTTGAAAATATTCCTCAGATTAAAACCAAACTAGATACCATTGTCGAAGTAGGATTAGGATACATTCGCCTGGGGCAAAGCGCCACAACTTTATCTGGTGGAGAATCACAAAGAATTAAGTTATCAACATATTTACTTAAAAAAGCGACAGGAAAAACTATTTTCCTACTTGATGAGCCAACAACTGGTTTACATAATGATGATGTTAAGCGTTTGATTGCTGTCTTAGATCGTTTAGTTGATTTGGGAAATACGGTAATTGCAATTGAGCATAACTTAGATTTTATCAAAGTTTCTGATTACATTATTGATTTAGGACCTGAAGGTGGAAGCGGTGGAGGAATGATTATTGCGACAGGAACACCTGAGCAAGTAGCTGCTAGCGAAATTTCTTATACTGCTAAATACTTAAGAGAGTATTTGAAATAATGATTTCAGTTGACAAAGAACTAATTCCTGTCAAACAGAGATTTGCTAAAGAATATAACTTAATTAAAGTTTTAGAGAAATTAGGGCATCCTGAAAAAGATTTAGCAACAATTAATGTTGTAGGAACAAATGGAAAGGGCTCTACTTCCTATTATTTATCAAAAGGTTTACGTACTAAATATGAAAAAGTTGGTCTCTTTATTGGGCCTGCCTTTTTATGACAAAACGAACGAATTCAAATTAACAATCAATATATTAGCGACGAAGACTTGCATATGTATTTGAAAAAAATTTCTGAAGATATTGAACAATACAATTTGACATTTTTTGAAATTTGAACTTTAATTGCAATTTTATATTTTGCTAATCAAAAAGTAGATATTGTTGTAATGGAAGCTGGAATTGGTGGTAAAAATGACTGCACAAGTTTAATGAGTAACCAAATTTTGACAGTTCTAACATCAGTATCTTTTGACCACACGGAGCTTTTGGGAACGACAATTGAAGAAATTTTAGATCAAAAAATTAACATTGCCAAGCCGGATACTAAGTTAATAGTCAGCGATGATAACAAAAAGTATCAAGCAATTATTGACTGCACTATTAAAAACCAAGGCGTACAAATCATATATGCTAATTCCTTAACTGACAAGGTTTTATATCAGCAGGGAAATAAGGGATTAGCTCAAAAAGTTTTAGAAGAGTTGGATATTCGAGACTTTGACATTAGGACCCTAAATCCACCATTGGGACGCTTCACAAAAGTTGCTAAAAATAATCGAATAATTATTTTAGATGGTGCTCATAATATTGATGGGATTGAACAGCTTATTAACACAGTTAAGACAGAAAAGAATAACTACGTTGTTCTTTATGCTTCAATTACTACAAAAGATTATCAGGCAAGTCTTGATAAATTAGTTAGTAGTTTTAAAAATGTTTATATTACAACATTTGATCATTTTAAAGCTTGAAATCTGTCAGAAATTAATTATTGCAAAAAAGTCTTATCTTGAAAGCAATTTTTAGAAACTCATCAAAATGATAATATTTTAATATGTGGAAGTCTATATTTTATACCACAAGTATATGAGTATTTAAATAAATAGTTTAGGGGGCCTAAAAATGTTAATGTTGTATACAACAATTGGAGCAGCACTAGGAATTATCTTTTTATTCGCAATTAGTTTTGCAATGGAAAAATTTACTTGACGTCGATTTACAGTCAAAAATATTTCAATTTTGGGGGTTCTAGTGGCACTAAGTGTTAGTTTAACTAATGTTATTGGGTATACTTCAATATTTGGATTCCAAATAATGTTAGGAAATTTTGTGATTTTTTTAACGGGGATGGTTTTTGGTCCTCTGGCTGGAGTTGTTACTGGATTAGCATCAGATACTGTTGGGTCTTTAATTAATTTAGGTGGAGTTTATCACTTAGGTTTTATGCTTATTAAAATTTTGATAGGCTTTACGGGAGCCTTAGTATTTGTTTTTAAAAGTAATCGGTTTTGAGTAATTAAGATGGTTGTAGCTTATGTTTTATTTATTTTGATCCACTTATTCTTTTTAACTCCATTATTTATGTGAGCATTATATGGTACTTCATTTGCGCAAGTCGATTTTATCAAAAAAGCAATTTTGGCACCGGTTCAAATGATTGTTTATCCATTTTTAACTTACAGTTGTTTCAATATACTATGAATTTTACTGCGCAAGGAAGCAGGAACAACAAAAACTGTTTGAGTTGGCCGTAACGGATCTTTAAATTTAATTGCGAGACCTAAAAAAACTGAGTATCAAAAGCTAATGGAATCTAATATCAATAAAAAAAGTTTTAGAAACAAGCCAATAATAAAAATAAAAAAAGATGCCTAGGCATCTTTTTTAGCATTATTTTTATCTAATTTCAATTTAACTTAATAATATCAATTTGGCATTATTTAAGGATTTAAAACGAAAATGATAATAATTATTTAGCTCTTTTGATTGATAATTTAACTTGTTTTTTGTCGTGGTTGATTTCTAAGATCATTGCATCAACTTCTTCACCTGATGTTACGAATTCTTTTGCATCTCTTACGAATTGATCCGCGATTTCACTAATGTGGATTAATCCTTTGTATTGTTCATCATTGATTTCAACAGTACAAAATGCTCCAAAATCAACGATATCAGTGATAGTTGCTTTTACGATTGTATTTTCCATTTTAAATTCCCCCTTAGAAAATAGTATATGTTATAAACTTCAAATATCAATATCAAACCATAATTATAGTAAAATATGTTTATAAAAACATTTGGAGGTTTTTCGTGAAAAAATTAACGATTAGGACATTAGTTGAACATTTTGATCTAGAAGTGATTTCTGGAAAAGACCACTTGGATATTGAAATTGGGGTCTACGGTTTAAATCGTGCAGGTCTAGAATTAACTGGGTTTTTTAGTCCAGCTAGTGATAAAAAACATAAAAGAGCAGTAATGATGTCTTCAAAAGAAAATCTTTATATGAATCAGTTTGATGAACAAACTAAGCGTCTTAAATACGCAGAAGTAATTAAATCAGGGGCTCCGGTGATTCTAATCACTAAAAAATTTGTTGATGAAACGTTAATTTCTGTGGCAAAAGATTTAGATTTTCCCTTATTAAGAACTGATTATCCTTCAACAAGCGAGTTGACACAAAAAATCTTAGATTTATACGATGAGTATTTCGCTCCTACTGAAGAAGTCCATGCTTCCTTGATAAATATTTTTGGCAAGGGAATTTTAATCACCGGAGAATCAGGAATTGGGAAATCAGAGATTTCTCTAGAATTAATTAAGAATAATCATTTGTTTGTAGGAGATGATCGAATTATTTTAACAAACAAAGGTAGTCGAATTTACGGAAAATCTCATCCGATTTTGCGCAATTTAGTTGAAGTTCGTGGAATTGGAATTATTGATGTATCAAAAACAAATGGGTATAAAAATATCATGCAAGAAACAACTTTAGATATGATTATTGAGCTATTTAAGTTTGGAGCTGACGGAGTTGATGCCTCTGAACGTTTAGGACGTGAAACAACTAACAAGAAAGTTTTGGGAGTAGATATTCCATATTTAAAAATTCCGGTATCTTCAGGACGTAATATTGCAAATATTATTGAGTCTGCTGTTGCACAATTAAAAATTAACCAAAGCGATGTTGCTGAAGATATAATTTCATTGATGAATAAGCGCATTTTAGAGATTAACGAGGAAAATTAACAATGACATTGTTGACAAATATTGGAGGTTGAAGCCTTGGGGATTGAATCACAAATTTTGGTGATCCGGCGAATGAACGATTATTATTTGGAATAGTTCCAGCATACCCAATTTTTATGTTTGGTGGGATTTTGCTTACAATAGTTGCTTCAATAATTCACTTCAAAATGAAGGGTATTCCTTTACGCGAATTTGAATGAGCAGTTGTTTTAGTTGTACCTATAGGAGTTATTGGCGCATCAATCTTTGGAAAAGCCTTTATTCCAGGGATGCCATGGTGACGCATATTTTTCTTTTGGGAGCCAGGAATGTCATTGTTTGGTTCGCTATTTTTAGGAATCACAGCAGGGTTCGTGCTTTTGTATAAGCGATCAAAGTTAACGATGATTTCTGTATGAGTTTATGCCGATTGTATTATTCCAAATATTTTACTGGGACAATCAATTGGACGTTGAGGAAACTTTTTTAATCACGAAATTATGGGCACTGTTGTTGACTATGAAGATTTGAATTGGCTACCAGATTTTATTAGGAATAAACTTTTCTATTTTCCAAATTTAAGCGAATTTAAAGATGGGTTAGGTCAAGGATTACCAGCAAATTGATTTAGTAGCCCAGAAATTTGAAGTACCTATAGCAATGGCGAAATAACGCTTGAAACTTTTTTAAGAGAAACATCATTAGAATTTCGCCAACCATTATTTTTATATGAAGCAATAGCAACTTTTAGTTTATGACTGATAATAACTTTTTTAATTGCTAATTTAAGCCGTTTTTTTAACAAGTCAAAACCATGGGACTTAGAGCCAACTGCTTATCCCGGATGATATAACAAACACTACAAATCAATTGCCGAAGATAAATTAACTACAAAAAGTACGCTTGTTCCTATAAAATATAAACAAGTTCGATTTACGGGAGAAAATGGCGAAATTATCGAACTTAAGCTATCATTTTGAAAAGCATGGAATAAAGCTTATTATTGATATGAACCCAATTCTTTGGCTGTAGCAGAATTTGAAAATAGTGCTGAAGAACGTGCTAATCGCCGCTATCAAGGTGAGCAACGAATTTTACAACTTAAATCACAATTAAAAATTAAAGCTAAACAAACAAATAATAAGTTAAAAAAAGTTGAATATAAGAAAAGCTATATTTTAAAGCGCAACGAAATATATAGTCAAATCGGTAAGTGAAGTAGAAGACTTAATGTTAATCCTGATGCAAGAGCATTGGAAAAGCTTAATAATCCTAATAGTTTTTTTGTTATTCGCTCTGGGGTTATTACAGGATCATATATATTTGGATACTTACTTATTAGAATAATTTTGGAAGCTTTTCGAAATCCTCAAGAGTACTTTATTCAAAACATGCCAGAATTAAATTTCACAGTTTTAGCAATTTTGCTATTAGTCGGAATAGGAATTATTTTAATAGCACAATTTACTGCACCTTATAAATGAAGAGAGGTAGGATGATTATATGAAAAATCATACTAATAAAGAAGTTATTGACGTTCTAATTATTGGAGGAGGGCCTGCAGGAATGACTGCGGCCGTTTATACATCAAGAGCTGGTTTAAATACAGTTATTGTTGAAAAAGAAGCTCCTGGAGGAAAAATGATCAAGACTGAAATGATTGAAAACTTCCCAGGGCATGAAGCAATTATGGGTCCTGATTTGTCAATCAAAATGTATGCACATGCAACTAGTTTTGGAACAAGCTTTGAATTTAATGAAGTTGTTCATGTCAAAAAAATTTCTGAAGGACTGTTTGAAATTCATTTATTAAATGAAAAAATATTATATGCAAAAACAGTTATTTTGGCGACAGGAACAAAAGAAAATGAATTGGGAGTTCCTGGAGAACAACGCTTATATGGTAAAGGTGTTAGTTATTGTGCAGTTTGCGATGGTGCATTTCATAAAGGCAAAGATGTTGCTGTTGTTGGTGGTGGGTACTCTGCCGTTCAAGAAGGAATGTACTTAAAAAAATTTGTTGATACATTATATGTAATTGTTCGTAAGGATCACTTTAGAACTGATATTGTAGCAGTTGAAAAACTTCGCTCAATGTCAAACGTTAAGTTCTTAATGGAATCTGTTGTTGAAGAAATAATTGGGGAAACTAAGGTTGAAGCAATTAAGGTCAAAGATTTAGTGACAGGAAAAACTCAAGAATTGAAAGTTAGTGCAATATTTCCTTATATTGGAGCAACTCCGATTACGCAGTTTGTATCAGATTTGAAAATAACTGATGAAAGTGGCTATGTACTAGCTAATCCAAAAATGCGCACGAGCATTGAGGGATTATATGTAGCTGGTGATGTTCGTGATGTGCCTTTACGTCAAATTGCAATTGCAGTTGGAGACGGAGCAATGGCTGGTCAAATGGCTGTAGAATATTTACAAAACTTAAGATAAACAAGTTATAATAAAAAGAAACATGGGGTGATACTGTGATTGATTGAGTACAAGGCAAAAACTGAATATTTGATGAAAGAGTCAAGAATTTATGAGGCTGAGTTAAGCCAGATTATGGATTTGTTCATGTTTATGCTTTAGCAATGACTTTGGGAATTTTGGTTTCAGTTATTTTTTGTCTTTGAAAGTTTTCTCGTCGTGGTTTAAATACAATGGAACTTTCAATCGCTGTAATTATTTTGGTTCCAATTGCTTTAATGGGAGCAAGTTTTTTTGGTAAATTAAACGCCGATGGTCCTGGAAAGCATTCTGGAGATGCTCATGGAATTCAGCTATTATACTTTTGAAAAGAAGGAATGGCAATTCATGGAGGAATTTACACTTCAACCTTTGTTGGCTTGATTATGTTTGCGCTTCTTGGTAAGAAAACTAAAGTCTCATTATTTACTTATATGGATGCAATTTTACCAAATATTCTTTGGGGTCAAGTAATCGGTCGATGAGGAAATTTTTTTAATCATGAAGTTATGGGTCGACCGCTCTATATATATAATGGGGGACAGGGATCATTAAAGTTGCCTCAATGAATTTTAAATAATACACTTGCTGTCTATGACGGTAGTGCAAATAATCCTTTTGGCTGGGTTCCAGGTGAAATTTATCAAATGAATCCAATTTTTTTGTGAGAATCATTGTCATTATTGGCAGTATGAATTTTCTTTGTTTTAGTTGTGCCATTTGTAATCAAATTATTGGGAAATAAGCCTTGAAAAATTAATCCGGATGAGTATTCTTTTGATCTTAAATTTAGTTTTAAAAAATTCTTTGCTCCCTGATCAAAAAGCGACAAAAAAACTTATAAACAAGTTTGGGATGAAGCATTTGTATTTAACTCAAACGAAAGCAACAAAGTAGCGTATTTGGAGAAAATTGCAAAAATTAATTCAAGCAATACCAACATAGTAAAAAAACGCTGACAGTCTGGGAAGGCATTAGTCGAAGCTAACAATCCACATCATTACACAGTAATTAAAGCGGGATTTGAAGGATTTGCATTTTTCTTTGGTTGAAATTTAGTTCGTTTCTTTTTAGAGATGGAAAGACCTGATGATCATTTATTTATAATGTATAACAAACCGCTTTCACTAACAATAATTGGTCTAACAGCATTAATTGGATTAATAGGAATGATTTTGACGCAATATGGAATTCCTCAGTTATTTAGAAAACCAGGTTATTCATACGAAAAAGAATATTTTGGAATTAGCACTCCAACAAAACAAAATTCTAATCGCATAATTTTAAACAAGGTTAAACCTGCAAAGCAAAATAAACAAGCTGCTAAAGAGCAAAAAGCACTTGAAAAGTTGAAGCGTTTAGAAAAATAATAAAAATTATAGAAGGAGTGTGGAATTATGTCATTTGCCTTAGAAGTCAAAGAAGAAATAATATCACACACTTTTTCAATTGAACAGCGAAAATCACTGCTAAATGGTTTTGTAAGAAATAATGCTGAAATGATTTTTTCAAATGGTAAGGAAAAACTAAAGTTAGTCACAATTAGCAATCGAATAGCAAGAAGTTTACTAAGTTTTTGCAAAGAGTTTTTTGTTGGCGAAATTGAAATTTCGGTAATTCAGTCCCAAATTCTAAAGAAACAAAAAACATTTCAAATAACTTTAATCGGTAATCTGAATATTTTTTTAAAAGAAATTGGCATTTATGATGAAAATTTTGAAAAACAAAAATTCAGCTTTAATAATTTTAAGAAACAAAGCTCACTGCTAAGAGCATATATTGCGGGAATTTTTATTGCTACGGGGTCAGTTAATTCTCCTGAAACCACTAACTATCATTTGGAGGTGCAATTTAAAGATAAAGCAGCTGCCATAGATTTTGTAACCATTACTGATCTTTTCAACTTTGAGTTTAAAATTTTGGAAAGAAAAAATAATCGTTATGTTTGTTATATTAAAAAATCATTAATGGTTTCAGATTTTATTAAACTAATTGATGCCTCACAGGCAGTTATGGCATTTGAAAATCAAAGAATTTCAAGAGATGTTTATAACAATATTAATCGAATGAATAACATTGATATATCTAATCAAACTAAAGCGTTAGCTGCCAGTCAAAAGCAAATTGAGCAGATAGAACATATAAAAACTCAAAAAATGTTTCACTTATTATCAAAAAAAGCCCAAATTTTGGCGAAATTGAGATTAGAAAACCCCGAAGCGCCATTTAGTGAGTTAGAATATATTATGAATAGCCATGGTACCCCGATTACAAAGTCTGGGGTAAGCAACTTATTTAAAACAATAAAAAAAATTAGTGAAGAGGTATAGTTAAGATGACTGTAGAAAAAAAAGATGACATTATCGATATATTAAGCAAAAATATGAAAAAATTGAGAACTAAAGCAAAAATTACTCAAGAGGAGTTGAGTTTTAGATCAGGTTTGCACAGAAATTATATATCTGATTCTGAAAGAGGCCGTAGAAATGTTTCATTGAAAGTGATTGAAAAAATAGCTGAAGGGCTTGGGGTTGAAGTCAAAGATTTATTTAAAAAATAATATTTCAAAAATGGGACTTCCCATTTTTATTTTGCTCAAAGTTTAGTATTATATATATAATGAAAGTAAAAGGACAAGAAAATCATGATAAATGCAGTTATTAGTTTATTCGCTTCAAACATTGGAAGCAAAGTGATATTAGGTTTAGAGATTGTGGCAATGATTGTTGCAATAATTATGGTGATTGTTGGTCTTTTGCAAAATAAAAAATCGCAAACGGGTTTGAGCGCAATTAATGGGGGAAATGAAGAATTATTTTCTAACTCTAAGGAACGTGGAATGGATAAAACACTATCTATTTGAATGTTGTCTTTAGGAATTGTGTTCTTCATAGTGGCTTTAGTTATTTGTATCTTAACAAACACTATTCTCTAATAGTGTTTTTTATATATTAGTTCAAGGAGAAAAAAATGGAAAAAAAGATTGTGGAAATATTGCAGCAAAATAATAATAAAATGGCATTTGATTTATTAGCAAATAAAATGAAAGCAACAGATCACATGGCATTCTTAGAAATGTTAACAATGATGAGTGAAGAAAATGTAATAGCAATTTCTCCTGCGAATAATATTTATTTGTTAGATGATGGTCACTATATGCATGGAATTTTAAAACTAAATGCAAAAGGATTTGGGTTTGTATCAAATTTAAATGATTCTGGGCATGAAGACTATTTTGTTCCGCCAATAAGTTTGAATGGAACTTTTACAAATGACGAAGTTGTGTATACAGTTAAAACTGAATCAGATGGACGTTTACGTGCTGAGATTTTAGAATTAATTAAGCGCGAGAAAACTTCAATTATGGGAGAAATTACAAAATCTCGTGATGGTAGGTTTTTAGATTTCATTCCAATGGATAAAACATTTTCTAATTTTAGAGTAATCATGGTTAATAAAGCTGATTTTATTTTAAAAGACAATTTAATTGTTAAGGCAAAGATTTTAGAATTGAAGGATCGTAAACTGTTTGTTAGAATTAAAAAAATTGTTGGAGATGCTACTAAAGCAGCAGACAGAATCATATCAATTGCTGAAGAACTAGATATTCGTACGGAATTTCCTAAGCGTGTTTTAGATAATGCTGAAGAAGTTAACATTCCATTGAAACAACAATCAGAACTAATTAAAAAACGTTTGAAGCGTTCACTTTTAAAGAAAATGGTTGTAACAATTGATGGAATTGATTCAAAGGATTTGGATGATGCTATTCATGTTGAAAAAGTGTCTAATGGTCACTTTAAATTGATTGTAGCAATTGCTGATGTTTCTCATTACGTTCAACCTAAATCAGCATTAGATAATGAAGCATTACTAAGAGGAAATTCAACGTATTTGGCAAATAAAGTAATTCCAATGCTGCCAAGAATATTATCAGATGATTTATGTTCGCTGAACCCAAATACTGAAAAATTAGCTTTAGCATGTGAAATGGAATTTGATGCTTCTGGAAAAATGCTTTCAAAAGAAGTCTATGAAACGGTTATGATTTCAAAGGTGCGATTAAATTATAGCGAAGTTAATGAATATTTTGATAACAAAAAGTGAAACCATTGTGAAGAGTCACGTATAATGATGGATGTGGCTTTTGAACTGTACAAATTAATTGATGCAATAAAAATAAAGCGAGGAACAATTAATTTTGGGGTTCGTGAAGCGAAAGTTGTTATGGACAAAGATTCAAATGTTGTTGAAATTAAAGCACGTGAAACTGGAGAATCGGAACAGCTAATTGAACAGTTTATGGTTAGTGCCAATGAAGCCGTTGCAGAAATTGTTTTTGATCGTGAATTACCATTTGTATATCGTAATCATGGTAAGCCAGAAGAGCAAGATCTAATTACCTGATATACATCACTAAAGTCTTTTGGAATTGATCCAAAGTTAACTCCAAAAGAAATGCTTGATCCGCTTAATATTAATAAAACACTGTTGCAAATTGATAACCAAACAACTGATCCAGTTGAAAAAGAGTTATTAAATTTATCGTTGCTACGTTACATGGATAAAGCTAAATATAGTTTGGAAAATATTGGGCATTTTGGATTGTCAAGTAAATGTTATACACATTTTACTTCACCAATTCGTCGTTATAGTGATTTAATGGTACATCGCTATTTAAAACAATATATTCTGAATAAAGATACTCGAGATTTTATGCTAGAAAAAAATATTGCATTTATTGATAAAGCATGTGCAATAATTAATGACACAGAAATAACTTCAGTTGAATGTGAGCGTGAAGTTGTTAAAGCTTGTATGGTTGAATATATGGCTGATAAAGTAGGAAATATTTACGAGGGAACAATTGCAGTAGCTTTAAAATTTGGAATCTTTGTACAGCTAGAAAATATGGTTGAGGGGCTAGTTCATATTTCAAATCTTGAAGAAGGCATTGTTTATGATGAAAGTAATCAAGTCTTAATTAAAAAAGATAATACATTTTACAGAATGGGTCAAAAAGTTAACGTGAAAGTCATTGGAGCGGACATTAAAAAAAGAACAATTGATTTTCAAATAGTAAAATAATATTTAGGAGGATCTTATGGGTGAACATGTAATTGTCAACAATAAGAAAGCTTATTTTAATTATGAGATTCTTGAAAAATGAGAGGCCGGATTGGCTTTAAATGGACCAGAAATCAAGTCAATTCGAAATAAAGAAATTTCAATTGCTGAGGCATTTATTTTAATTCGAAAAGAAGAGGCATTTGTCATCAACATGAGCATCAATAAATATCAGTATGCAAATAATATTAAGGGAATTGAACCAACTCGTAATCGAAAGTTATTACTTCATAAAAAAGAAATCAGAAAAATGCTGGAACGTATAAAGTTGGAAAATTTAACAGTTGTCCCTTTGCGAGTTTATTTAAAAGGAAATTATGCCAAAATTGAATTAGGTTTGGGTCGTGGAAAGAAAAACTATGACAAACGTGAAACCATTAAAAAACGTGACATGGAACGACGCGAGCTTGCCAAAAATAAGTATTAAGGAGAGTTAATGATTTTAGCAACAAATAATACAACAGCAATGCCCTGATGATTTTGAGTAATCATTACGATTTTAGCAATTATTGGAATAGTCTTAGGAATCTGAAGCTTTTTAAGCGGTTTTAAAAGTTCAAACAAGATAAATACCAATAATGCAATTGAAGTAATTTTGGCTACAAAAAAATATTCTTGAAAGCAGACCGATGAACTTCCTGAAACTTCAGGACTTTATATAATGTTTATTGGAAAAAGATATGATGACAAAGAGTTTTTTATTCCTATTTTCATTGATAAAGCTCAAAGTATTAAGGCAGAAGTTTTAAAAATAAAAGAACAAATTTATAGCAATAATAAGAATTCTATTGGAGCTGAGGTAACAACCTATTTGTTACAAAAAGGGTTAACCGCAACAGACATAAATTTTTATATAGTTAATGTTTCTGAAAATGAAATAGATAAAACTTTAAACGAATATTTAGATTTGACAAAGGCAAATAAAAGAGGCTTCAAAAGTAAATAATAAGTCAAAATTTTGCTTTTGGTTTTTTTTGGTTTTTTTGGAGAATTTTCCGATATTAATAATATATAATTATTATTGTTAGGGGGGATTAAATGTTACTAGCAGATTCAGTATCAAATCAAAATGTAATTGTAGGGACTTCACTTGCAGTTATTGGAGCAATTATTGCCGCAGTTTTTTTATGACTTTATTTTTGACAAAGAAAAAAAGCAGAGCGCCGTGGCGATTTTCACAAATACAAACAAGAATCAAAAACCGTATGAGATTTTATGAAAAAGAACTTTGTCTTTTATGTTTTTTTATTCGGGCTTGTAATGTTTGTTACTGGTTTTGTGACAGCAATATTTTAATTAACTAACCAAATTATAAAATTTGAAAGGGGATCTTATGGGGACACAAACCGTAAGTACAGGTAAAGTACACAATAGTTTCGTCAGTGGACTTGTCAAGTTCAAAGACGGAATCATGCCAACTTTATCTAAATTGAGTAAAGCGTTTTTACTACCAATTGCTTTACTACCAATCGCCGGAGTATTTCTAGGAGTTGGAGCAGCTATTGCTAACGCAGCAGATGCACAAACAGGTCTATGATACTTTGGAACAGTTATGAATAAGATGGGGGACGTTGCTTTTGGTAACTTGCCTGTTCTATTCTGTATTTCAGTTGCTTTAGCATATACTAAAGACGCTGGGGTTGCTGCTTTGACAGCTGTTGTAGGATTTTTAGTAATGAATGCTTTACAAGGGGCTTTATTACATCCAACAATGGTTAATGCAACAGAGGAATTAGTTAAACAATATAAAGATTTGTTTAACGGTTTCTACGAAGGAAAAGAAGTTGTATTAGGGATGAAAGTTGCAAACCTTGATGCTGCTGGAAAAGTAATGTATTCATTACTATGACACAACAACATTCCTAATGGATTAATAACTTCAAACTTGGGTGTTAATTCTTTAAATACTGGAGTGTTTGCAGGAATTTTTGTTGGAGCAATTTCAGCAAAATGTTACAATACTTTCCATAAAACTCAATTACCATCAGCTTTGAGTTTCTTTAGTGGAACTAAATTAGTACCAATTATTACTTTCTTCGCTGTTATTCCTTTAGGTTTCATTTTCGTGTTCTTTTGACCATGAATTGGACAAGGATTAGCATGATTCGGAACTAAATCAGGAGATATTCCAGTTAAAGGAATTGATTCATTAGTTTTCGAAATGATTGAACGTTCATTAGTACCGTTTGGATTACACCATGTATTCTATTCACCATTATGATGAACAAGTGCAGGAGGATCAATAGCTGATATTGTTACTCGTGCAAATACTGAATGAATTGTCAATAATAATCCAACTGCACTAATTAATGGATTGGATATGTTTAATTGACAAGAACAAGCTTCAGCATTTGCAGGTCATAACATTACTTGACCTGAATTTTTTACAACCGTAACAGGTAATAAAGATTTATTTGAAGCAATGGGTGATCAAACAATGATGGCACGTTTAATTGCAAACATTGATAACTCAAAAGGAATTAACTTTACATCATTCCAATTGCTAGGACTAAATTTAGGACGTTTCCAATCAGGAAAATTTGGATTTATGTTATTAGGATTACCAATGGCTGCTTTAGCTATGTGATTTAATGTACCAAAAGAAAACCGTAAAAATGTTATGGGAATTTACTTCTCAGCTGCGTTTACTTGTTTCTTAACTGGTATTACAGAACCAATTGAGTATACATTCTTATTCTTGGCACCATGATTATTCTATGGAGTACATATGCCATTAGCAGCTATTTCATTTATGTTTGCAGGAATGTTGCAAACTCACGTATCAATGACTGTTTCTGGTGGATTTATCGATTACATCGTATTCGGAATTATTCCATTCTTTAACGGAGCAATGTCAGCAACATCAGTATTTGGTGTGCTAGGAGTTGCTGCAGTAATGGGACCTGTATATTTCTGTGCATTCTATTTTGCAGTAAAATATGGAAATGTTATGGTTCCAGGACGTGATACATCAGGTCCAACTGAATTATTTACAAAAGATGATTATAAAGCATCAAAAGGTCAAAACCGTGATGGATCAAAAATTGTTGCTGTTGAGGCTTCAACAGGAGCAAGTAAATGAACTGCATCTTCAAATCCAACAGAAATTGCTAGATATGAAAAAGCAGCTAAAATTATTGAATTCTTAGGTGGTGAAGCAAATATCACTGACGTTGATTCATGTGCATCACGTTTAAGATTAACTGTTATTGATTCTTCTGTTGTAAACAAAGATGGAATTATGTCTTTAGGTGGGTCAACTGGAGCTTTAGTTAGAGGAACAAACGTACAAGTGGTTTATGGTGGAGAACAAGAAGCCATTAAGCCTCGTATTAAAGAAATTCTTGAAATTCAAAGATCTCAGTCAGAATCTCAGTCAGAAGTAGAGAAAAAAATAACTGTTGGCGTTAAAACTGAGGCTACAAAAGTTGAAGTTGCTAAGCCAGAAATTGTTGAGGCAAAAGTTAAAACAGATGCCAAAAAAATAACAGTTTCAAAGCCAGTAGCAAAAAAAGTTGAAGCTAAAAAAACAACAGTTTCGAAACCAACAACTAAAAAAGTTGAGGCAAAAAGTACCGCAGCTTCTAAACCTGTGGCTAAGAAACCTGTAGCAAAAAAAGTTGAAACTAAAAAAACAACAAAATAGTTATAAATAATTTTTAGAACCCTTTTGGGTTCTTTTTTGCGTAAAAAAACTTAGCTTTAAAAGCTAAGCTAATTTGATTCTTTAATGGTGGAGATGGCGGGAATCGAACCCGCGTCCAAAATACTTCACCATGCAACGTCTACAGTTTAGTTATGTTTTCTAACTCGACAATTTTACTAAAACTAACAAAAGTTAAAAAAGTCGTTCGTAAATTAAATTCAAAGTTATTTATTACGATCATAACTTCTATCAAACTTGGGTAATTCATATAACATATAAAGTTTGCGATATAGTTATACGTTGAATGCTTTCAGTTCTAAGACTTATTAAACAGCAAAGTTTGCTGCTCCAGCATATTCATTATTGAACATAAATGCTGGCATTTCAAAATTTTCTTCGTTTTTGTTTGCATTTTATCAAACCTAGAAGTAGTATGGTCTACCAGACCACTGCAGTTGCATGGAGGCATATCCTGTCGAAACCGGGACATCCCCATATAAAAATTATACCTTTAAAAATAAAATAACCCCGAATGTTTTGTTAAAATAATATACGAAACGAGGAAAAAAGAATGAAACAAATTTATAATGCCGGAAGCATGTTCAATGAAGCTCAAGTTAATCAACGTAGACTAGAAGGAAAAAAATTAAGAGAAGCATTTCCTAATTTTGTGATTTCAAATCCAATTGATTTTGATACAAATTTAGGAAACTGCCCAACACCTTTAGAAATTTGAGATGCAGACTACAAATGTGTACAAGATTCACAATATATAATTTTTGAATTAGATAGTCTGGATCATGGAATGATTATGGAATTTGCAATTGCAATTGAGCAAGCAAAAGCCACACAAAACGAAAAAGTTTTGATTCCAGTGATATCAGATTTTCGTTATCATCAAAAGTCATCTACAAAACAGCTTAATGAATTTTCAATTAATCACTTTGTTTTTGGAGCAATTTTCGATACTCAATTAAATAGTGAAAATCGTCTTTGATTAGCAAAGTCACACAGCGAAGCAATTGAAATGATTAAAAACTATGAAAAATTCTTGGATACTCATAACAAAGAATATTTGGAAAAAAATGCTAAATTGGATTGCAAATTTATTTATGCAAATGGAGCGATGTATTTTTAAAAGATAGTGTGGTCATCAAAACTGACCAGCAACACGTTAAGTAAAATTTAACTGATAATACTTGCAAAGGTACTGATATCCTTGCAGGTATTTTTGTTTCATTAATTTTTATCAATTCATTCATAAAAGTAATTTACTTGTACTGAACCATAATACCTCATTTTTTGTTAATATAATAATATTATCTTTAAAAATAAAATAGGAGAATTGGATGCTAAATATTTCAGAACTTGAAAAACTTTTAATTGAAGCTAGTGAATCAAAAAATATTAAACAAGTAAGAGAAATTTCAAAACAATGTCAATATGTTGATTTTGCAGAAGCTTTAGAGCAAACTGATGAAAAAGCTGTTCTAAGAATTTTTCGTATGCTTGAAATTGAGGAAGCTGCTGAAATTTTTACTTACTTGTCTTCAGAACATCAAGAGTTTATCATTAGTTCATTTACTTCAGCAGAAGTTCAAGAAATTGTAGATGAATTATATACTGATGACATTATTGATGTAATTGATGATATGCCAGCTCAGGTCGTAAAAAAAATTTTAAAAGCTGCGACTAAGGAGCAACGCAAAGAAATTAATAGCATTTTAAAATATGATGAGGAAACGGCTGGAGGCATTATGTCAGTTAACTTTACTGAATTAAAAGCTGATGATACCGTAGAAAAAGCTATTAAAATTATTCGTCGTCGTCATGAGGATTATGATGAAATTGATGATTTATATGTAACTGATAGCATCGGAAAACTTCTTGGTCATATTGAGATTAAGGATTTGATTTTAAATCAACCAAGTCAAAAAATGTCGGAAATCATGGATTCAAAAATTGTGTCAGTTGCAAGTGAGTTGGATCAAGAAGAAGTAGGAATTATTTTCAAGCGCTATGACCTTAATACATTGCCAGTTGTTGATAAGCAAGAAAAATTGGTTGGAATTATTACTGTTGATGATGTTATTGATGTATTAGTTGAAGAAGCTACAGAAGATTTGCAAAAATTTGCCGGCATTAATGATGCCAAATCAGACTATTTTGAAACAACTATTTTTAAAATGTTTAAATCACGTTCAATTTGATTAATGGCTATGTTAGTCTTGGGAACAATTACTCAAATTTTATTGGTGGTGTTTTTTGGAATTTACAATAAAGAGGCTTCTCAAAGTAACAGCGATCAACTCTTATTGTTATTGTTACCAATGATTTTGATTGTTGCTGGAATTGCTGGAAGCAGTGGTAATCAGTCAGCTTTAATGATGGTACGTTCGCTATCGCTACGCCAAATTCACAAAAAAGAAGTCAAAGAAATTATTTTAAAAGAGTTTACTGTTTCAATTTTAATAACCCTGCCGCTAGTATTAATTAATATTGTTAGATTAATTTTAATTTATTTGGTTCAATATAAGGGTGACTTGTCTTCTTCAAATGTTTGAATTGCAATTGGGACAAGTTCGTTAGGATTAATTCTGAGCATAATTTTTGCGAATATTTTGGGATGCATGTTGCCATTGCTGGCAAAAACTTTTAAACTAGATCCGACATTGGCGTCATCGCCGTTAGTTACAACTTTAGTAGATATTGCGGCTGTTGCAATTTTCTTAGGAGTTGGAACTGCATTTTTATAAAATAAGGGAGAAATATGAGATTAAGAAAGAAATCATGAACTGACGATTTTTTAGAAGTTAATAAGGAGTATTTAATTACCTGAGATAAAACAGCAAAAGTTGATTTTGCAAGAGAGTTTAAGAATAATTTTCCTGTTTACTTGGAAATCGGTTGTGGTAAAGGAACTTTTATAACTCAGCATGCATTATTAAATCCTACATTTAATTTTATTGGAATGGAAAAAGAAAAAACCGTTACTGGAGTTGCTCTTAAAAAAACTCTAGCTACGTTTGGAAAAACTCCGTTATTCAACCTAAAGTACTTTAATAATTTTGCTGAAGATTTAAGTCAAATGTTCTCAGATGATTCTGTTGATCAAATTTTTTTAAATTTTTCAGATCCTTGACCAAAATCGCGTCATGCAAAGAAACGTTTAACTTACATTGAGTTTTTAAATATGTATTCAAAAATTTTAAAAGAAAATGGTGAGTTGCATTTTAAAACTGATAATGATGGATTATTTGAATCTACTTTGGAAAACTTAAAGTTGACAAATAAATGAGAAATTATTAGCCAAACAACAGACCTATATAATGAACAAACGTTACTACAAAATAATATTGCTACTGAATATGAAACTAAATTTCATAATTTGGGTAAAAATATTAATAAATTAATTTTGAGAAATAAAAAATAAAGTCATTTATAGAGGCACCAAAATACTAACTACCAATTGAAAAGTCTTAATATAAAAAAAGCACAGAACTTGTTTTTCTGTGTTTTTTAAGTCTTCGTTTTAGAAGCAAGTAGTTATTCAAATATTTACATTTATATTTTATTTATTTTTACAATGTATAGACAAAACTAAAATTAACAGGCGTTGAACAAACTACTGCCACATCATTAAAAAACAATGCAGTTGAAGTCAAATTATTGTGGCACTTTGAAAAATTATACTTAACATGACTTTTTATCTTATTTTGATTTTACTGTTTTACCAAGTAGGTACAAAACAAAAATACTATATACTCCTTTGCGAGTGCCGTTATTAACAGAATCTCAATGGCAAATAATAAAGCTGCATTGACTGCCAAACATGCGACCGCAAAAGGCAATGAAATTATAGGATATAGGAACTAATATATCAAGAATTTAAAGCCCACACAACGAATATTGATAATATAATTTGAACTCGTTTTCTGAACATTCTTATAAGCAAAATCACATTCATAAACTATATTTCAAAAAGTATTTAAAGTTTCTGACTTTGTGACGCTTATTATATGCTAAAGAAATTTTCATTTTAGGATTTTGTTTTTTTGTTATCAATCATCGTAGCCAAATCAACTACAATAAATTTTTTAAATTTTAAAAATGAAAAGCCTGAATAAGATGTTATAGCTTGTTGGTTAAAAAAATACGCAAAAGTACAAAACTATTTTTAATATTTACTGTTTTGGTTTTTTCATATATTTGTTTTTTTATTTGCCTTTAATCATAAAAGCAAAAATAAGTGATAATATGAAAATGTAGAGTATTTCAGTTTGAATTTATTCTACGTAACATATTATTATGATTCTTTAATGAGGAGGAAAAACATCATGAGTAAAGATATGAGCTCTGCATGCTGTAATAATCAAAATATGAAATGTGAGAACTGTATGTGCAAACAAAATGCAAATTCTGTATGTACTTGCGCTAATTCATGTGACACATGTGTCGAATGTAAATCTACATGTTCAAAGGATTGCTAAAAATAATATCAAAGAGCAAAAAGGGTTTAAAACCCTTTTTCTTTTTTTCAAACAATTAATTAAAATGGAAACTCTTTTTTTGCAATAGGTCTAATAATTATTATGAGGGCAGAAAAATGTGTTATTTTTATAGTTTTCCACATTTCTTGGATTAGAAATTGAAAAGGAAAAATGGAATTTTTTATTAACGAAAAAAAACCAACATTTTCAATTAAGAAAACTATATACTAAAAATAACTTAATATGAGAAAACTTACATAGGGTAGCAAATGGGCTACTGACTCCACCCCTTGCCAAAGAAGGGACTGTAAGTATAAGCTTATAAGTTTTCTGTCTAACAACAGAAAACTTTTTTTGCGCAAAACCCTTTGTTTTCTTTGAAAGGAAGAAAGGGAAGTATATGAAAAAACTTATGTTATCTTTATACACTGCGTCAGCTATCATTGTGACATCTACTAGTGTTATTTCTTGTATACCAGCAAGCTACGCAAAGGGACCTAATGGGCAAAGAGTTTTGTTAGTAACAGATGGCGGGAATGTAAGCGATAAATCCTTTAATCAAGGGTCATACAATTCAATTAAAAAATATGCAAATGAGCTTGATGACTGAAATGAAGTTAATGATATATCATATGATGGCACTGGGAACTATGTTGAATCTTCAGGTCATACAGCTGCTGATTTGATTAGCGGATATAAAATGGCTGCTTTTAAAGAAACAGATGCAATGGTATTATCGGGATTTATTCATGTTGGGACAATTGATGCAGCTTCGAAATTGATGAATGGTAAAACAATAGTTTTAGCAGATGGAGTTGCTGATTATTCAAATGGGAAAAATCAAAATGTTATTAGCATTCAGTTCAATTCTGAATTGGCCGGTTTTGCTGCTGGGTATGATGCATCGATTTGAGCAAATCAAAATGAGTTTCAAGGTGATTCAAATAAGGATGGAAAAATTGCTATTGGGACATTTGCTGGAATGTCATCAAAATACTCAGTAGATAATTACATGTGAGGATTAATTTTAGGAATGGAAGTTTTTAATTTGGTTCACAAAGAACAAATTGATAGCGGCAAAGTAAAGGAAATTGTTTTGGCAAATAACTATGACGCTAAGGAAAATAAATATCAACCAATTTCCGCAACAAATGTTCAAGGTACAACAGATGCAAGATGGTTTTCACAATCATTTGCATTAGGAGGAGCAACCTCATCAGGAATTTTGGATCGTCTGATAACACAAAATGGAGCAGATATTATTTTCCCGGTTGCTGGTCCTCAAATTTCTGATGTGTTAAGTTTTTCAGGGGCAAGTTATAATCCTTATATAATTGGAGTTGATGTAGACCAAGTTGAATCATTTCCAAGTTATGAAGGTCGCTTCATAACAAGTGCTGTTAAAAACTTAGAGCAAGCCATTACTGATGAATTACGACGCTCAAGATCACTAAAAAAGGTTGTCGACAAAAATAATAATTTAATAGAGATTAACAAAAAAGACATTGACAATGAGCAAGAATTTCCAATTGACGATGGAACAATTGCAAAACCGCGTTCTAACTGATCTGTCGACACTTATGGTGGAAAAAATTTATCAAAGCATACTTATGTTAAATATCAAGACAAGGCAAAAATTTTAAGCTTAGAAGAAGATCTAGATGTGGCTGAAATTATTATACAGGCATTTGCAAGTGCTGGTGAAAATATCAATGATTACATGCAAGGACAAAAAATTTATCAAACAGCTTTAAAAATTAAAGAGCTCTATGATAAAGATAAAAGTTGATTACAGACTGTTGACGATGAGGGATTTGAATAATAAATATGAAGGCGGAGGAAAAAATGGCAAATGAGTATGCAATTCAAATGAAAAACATTACAAAAGTTTTTTTTGAAACATTAGTAGCAAATGACAACATTGATTTCAATGTTAAAAAAGGTGAAATTCATGCTCTTGTGGGTGAAAATGGAGCCGGTAAATCGACACTGATGAGTATTTTATTTGGTTTATATCAACCAACTAGTGGTGAAATATTTATTAATGGAAAAATTGAAAATATCACTAATCCAATTAAGGCAAACCGTTTGGGAATTGGTATGGTTCACCAACATTTTAAATTAGTTGAAGTTAATACTGTATGAGAAAATATTGCTTTGGGCGTTGAAGATACGTCATATAATATGCTTTTAAATAAAACAAAAATCAAAGCTAAAATAACAAAAATTATGAAAGAATATGAATTATATGTTGACCTTGATGCGAAAATTCATAATATTTCTGTTGGAATGCAGCAGCGTGTTGAAATCTTGAAAATTTTATACCGTAGTGCCGATATTCTAGTATTTGATGAGCCTACGGCAGTACTAACCCCTCAGCAAATTGATAGTTTACTGGACATCTTGTTAAAACTGAAGGCTGCTGGGAAAACAATTATTTTTATTTCACATAAGTTAGAGGAAATCAAAAAAATTGCTGACACTGCAACAGTTATTCGTGCTGGAAAAAAAGTTGCTGAAATTGATGTAAAGCAATCTCAAGGAACAGAAATTGCTGAAGCGATGGTAGGTAGAAAACTTGTAGAAGTCAAAAATTCATATTCAAAACCAAAAAGTGATACACCAATTTTGAATGTTATTAACTTAACTGTTAAGTCATCAAATAATCCTAAAATTAATGCATTAGAAAATTTTAATGTTCAAGTCAAATCAGGAGAAATTGTAGCTATTGCTGGAGTTGAAGGAAACGGTCAAAAAGAGCTAGTTGAGGTTATTACAGGATTGAGTAAAGCCGCAGTAGGTGGAGTTGTTTATAAGGAACTAAATATTTTAAAATATTCAATTGCAAAGCGCTACGAATTGGGAATGAGTCATATTCCTGAAGACCGTCACAAATACGGAATGTTATTGGACTTTACCGTACAAGATAACATTGTTATTCAGGAAATCGGCAAAAAGCCATTTTCAAAATTTGGTTTATTAAGCACAATTGAAATTAAAAAATATGCTCAAAAAATTATCAAAGATTTTGATGTTCGCGGTGCCCGTGGTGGAGTTTCAATAGCAAGAGGATTGTCTGGAGGAAATCAACAGAAAGCTGTAGTTGGTCGAGAACTTAGAAGACAACACGATTTGTTAGTTGTCGTTCAGCCAACTAGGGGTCTAGACATTGGAGCAATTGAATACATTCATGCGGAAATATTAAAAGAAAAAGAAGCGGGTTCAGCAATTTTATTGGTTTCCTATGAGCTTAGTGAGGTTATGGCACTAGCAGATAGAATTGTTGTTATTAATGATGGACGCTTAGTTGGTCAAGTTCCCGGTAAGGGAGCTCGTAGAGAACATATTGGGGCATTAATGGCAGGTAAGAAAGAAGAGGTACTTGGCAATGAATTTTAGGCAGTTTAGTTGATCAACCAAGAAGAAAACTAATGAGTTTTTGACTTCTAATGAGTTTAAGCAAAAGGGAAAGTCAATTAAAGGCTCATTATTATCTATTTTGGCTGGTTTAATGGTTGCAGCAATTATCGTAATGGTGCAGAATGTTAATCCGTTTGAATATTTTTATCAGTTATTTAAAGTAGCATTTAATGGATTATATGTTGAACAAACAATGAACTGATTTGCAGTTTATATGATAGCTGGTATTGGAATTGCGGTTGGATTTAAATCAGGAGTATTCAATATTGGAATGGCTGGACAAATGTTAGCGGCGAGTTCAATATCAACAATTGTTTTTTGGAGTGTTGTTGGAACAAACACTGCCGCAACCCCAATCATGGTATTTGTAACTTTTATAATTTGCTTGGTGGTAGCTTCTTTTCTAGCAGCTATTGCTGGTGCTTTGAAGGCCTACTTTAATATTCATGAAGTAGTTTCAACAATTATGCTGAATTGAATTGTATGATATTTATTTAAATTTGTCTTTTCAATATTTAAGCAGTATGCTGATGATTCTGTACCATCAACAAGTAAGATGATGCCAACAGATATTTTTACAATTAATGGAAGTAATATTTTAATTCCGTTATTAATTTCTGGAGGATGTATTTTGATAGTAGCAATACTATTTGCAAAAACAACTTTTGGATTTAAGTTAAAAGCAGTAGGAAGTTCTCAAAGTGCTTCTAAGTATGCGGGAATTAATGTTAAAACAAAAATTATTCAAGCAATGACAATTTCAGGAGCTTTCGCAGGAGTAGCAGCATTTATTAATATGTATACTATTTCTCCAAACACTTCATTCACTGTTGACAATTTGCCAACAATTGGATATGAAGCTATTGCGGTTTCATTAGTAGCTTTCAATAATCCGTTTGGAATTATCTTTGTTGGAGGATTATGAGGAGTAATTCAATCAGCAGGTCCATTGACATCAGGGCTGTTTGGAATGCCTACACAAATTAGCGGATTAATTTTTGGAGTTATAATTTATTTTGCTGCAATTTCAATAATTTTTATGAATTTTGCACCAACATTATGAGTTCGAATGAAATATTACACAATGAAATCTAAAACACGCAAAATAACTTTAAATGGGTATAACGCTCAACAAGCAAAATATCGTCATTGAATAGCGTTTCCTAAAAAGTCTCCTGAGTATGCGAAAACAATTGAGGCAATGAAGCATGAAGAAATTAAATTGTACAGCCAAGATTTTAAAGAAACATGTCGAATGGAAATTCATAGAATTGAAAATCAAATCAACCTTTTCAAAAAAGGTGTTCTTGAAAAAGAGATTACTTCTGGATTAAGAGGTCTAAAATATCGTAAACACACTGAAATGAATAAAATTAATTCAAATAGTTTAGAAGGGTACACCGATATTAAATTGGATTACTTATCATTTAAAGATAGTTTAATAGAACGAGCAAAAAACTATGTGGCGTTTGAAAAAACGCAAATAAGAAATGTCAAAAAGATTAGAAATCAACAAATCACAGCTGCCAAAGTTTGAAAACAAGGAGCCATTGGGGAACTAAGTCTTGAGTACGCATATATTAATGGAAAAGTTCAAATTAAAGGTGATCAGGCAAAAGAACTTGGTCAAATCAAAGATAAAATTGTTTCTTTAAGAACTGATCTTAAATTGCAAATTGATTTGATAAAACTTAATGACAGTTTAAGCGAAACTGACAAGTCAAATCAAATTATTGAGGTCAAGTCTCATAGCGAAGTTCAAATTAAAAACTTAAAGGCAAGTAGGCAAGAAGTAAAAAACAAGGCTATGGAGCAAATTGCTCATTTAAAAAGAGAGCATTTAGATAAAGTAGCTGTATTGAAAGAAGAGCAAACCCAAATCATAGCAATTGAAAAAGAATTTGAGCAAAAAATTGTTCAAGCGAATGCTCAGTTTGAAAGACAAACTAAAGCGTTGCATAAATCAGTTCTTGAACATCAAGCCAAATATGATTTAGCAAAATCGGAACAAGATTTAAAAGCGGCAATTGATTTGCTTGAAGAGCTAAAATTAAAAACTGAAAATAAATTGATAGATATAAAAAGTTCTGAGGTTTCTGAAATTAGTGAGCTATCAAAAATTGAAGAAAGTTTTGATGATTTAATAAATTTAGCTGAACAACAATATTTGGAGTTGGTTAAAATTTTTGGAGAAAAAGTTTTTGCCAGTTATGATAACAATCAGTATGTTATGAAAAAAGTAAAAATTGCTTTGGAAATTCAGAAAATTAAAATGAAAGTGGCAATTGAAAAAATAATGAAAGTCGACAAAATTTTAATTTCAATAAACAATGATATTAACAATAATATTTTAAAGGAAGCTAAATTGAATTTATTAGACTATAAATCAGATTATAAATCTCGATTGGCAGAACTTAAACAAGCAATGTCATTGACATCAAAAGCAGATATTATTAAATTGGAGAAAGAAAAAGCAGCAAAACTGACAGAAAATAAAGGCAATAATGAATCAAAAGCAGATATTATAAGAATCAAAAAAACTTATAGAAATAAAATCAAAGAAATTAAGCAAAAACAAAATGCAGGTCAGGAAACCTTTGATAGATACTTAAAACTGGAAAAAGATTATAACCAAAAAGTGGAAAATTATATTAAAACAATTTCAGCTAAATTTATGCCAAACATTAAGGAGGTTCAGTAATGAGTGGATTTACACAATATACTTTAGCATTATGTGCCATTTTATTATTAGCGTCGCTAGCAGGTCTCGTTTGTGAAAAAGCTGGAGTTGTTAATATTGGAATTGAGGGAATGATGACAATTGGAGCGCTAATTGTAGCTATGATTGGGTCATCAATTAATAAAGATTCATCAAATGTACATAATGGATCACAAATTTGAGTTGTGCTAGTTGCAGGACTTATGACAGGAATCTTTGCAATGTTACATGCCTTCCCGTCAATAACGTTAAGATCAAATCAAATCATTTCTGGAACTGCAATTAACATTTTAGCTCTTGGTTTAGGAATGTTTTTTGCAACATCAAGAATATTTGGAGATCAAGGTTCTGTTATTTCAACATTTTACATTCCAATCTACATTGGTTCAGTAATTCCAATTTGGTTAATATTTGCAATTTTAATTGCAGTTGGTTTAATGTTATTCTTTAAGTTTTCAAAACAAGGAATGCGTTATGCTATGGTTGGGGAAAACCCAAATGCGGTTGATGCAGCAGGAGTTAATGTAAATAAGTACCGTTATATTGCAGTCTTTTGTTCTGGAGTTTTAGCTGGTTTAGCTGGTGGAGTTATGATAACAACAGTTGTTATGGGAGGTAACTTCGGCGGAACAACAATGGGAATGGGATTTTTAGCAATGGCAATTATGATTTTTGGACAATGAAAAATTCATTGAATTTCATTGGGAGTTGTTATCTTTGCCTTCTTATTTACACTTGGATCACGATTGGGAACTTTGTCATTTATTCCTGAAGGAAGTTGACTAATTACTGGTTCGACAATCTTTAAAGTATTACCCTTTGTAATTACAATTATTACAATGGTAATCTTTTCAAAATCATCGAGGGCGCCAGCAGCAAATGGGGTTCCATTTGATAAGTCTAAACGATAAATAATTAATACCCAATAAAAAATCTAAAACATTTTGTTTTAGATTTTTTTTGTTTTAAAATTATATATAGAAAATATGAGGAATAACATGAAGATACTCGCAATTGAATCTAGTTGTGATGAATTTTCGCTATCAATAATTGATAATGGAAAAATTTTAACCAATGTGATTTCATCACAAATTGATCAGCATAAAGAATTTGGGGGAGTGGTCCCAGAACTAGCAGCTCGATTGCATTTACAAAATATGTATTGAGTAATTAAACAGGCAATTGCAGAAAGCCAAATTAATACAGATGAAATTGACTATATTGTTTATACAGCAAAACCGGGCTTAATCGGATCGCTAATTGTTGGAAAAGTTGTTGCTGAAACAATTGCATTATATTTGGATAAGCCAATTATTGGTCTTGATCATATTGAGGGACATATTTTTGGAGCAGCAATTGATCATGAATTTATTTATCCAGTTTTGGCAATGGTCGTTAGCGGCGGCCACACACAAATTGAAATTGTACACTCACCAAGTCAATTCGAAATTGTTGGCGCAACTAATGATGATGCTATTGGAGAATGTTATGATAAAGTTGCTAGAGTTTTAGGATTAGATTATCCTGGTGGACCAATTATAGATAAACTTGCTCAGCAAGGAAATTCTCAAACTTATCAATTGCCTGTTCCAAAAGATGATATCAGTTATGATTTTTCATACTCAGGATTAAAAACAGCTGCAATTAATTTAATTCATAATCTTAATCAAAAAAGTGAACCAATTATTTTAGTTGATTTTGCTGCTAGTTTTCAACTAGCTGCAGTAACTGCAATTGAACATAAATTGGAAAGAGCAATTCAAAACTATAATCCGAAAACTTTAACTGCAGCCGGAGGGGTTAGTGCCAATTCTCAAATTCAAAAAGTCATTTTAGAATTAGGTCAAAAGTATAATATTAATAATACATTTGTACCGAAATCAGAATATTGTACAGATAACGCAGCAATGATGGCAAAATTAGCATACGAAAAATTTAAATAAAACTTTGGCAAATAATCAAAAGTTTTGTTTTGGAAATTTTGGAAATACTTTGGAAAAAATTATCAAACAGTATTTAAAATGATAAAATTATTGAAACAAAGAATGGAGAATAAGTAAAAATGAGATCGTTTCTTGCTAAATTGTCAACTGTTGATGATAAGAACTTAACAACTAGAGAACTGCAAATTGTTGAGTATATAAAAAATAATTTACAAACTATTGTATCAAATAATATGAAAATCGAACAACTTGCTCAGGAAGTGGGAACTGGATATAGTGCTATTTACGGATTATTAAACAAATTAAATATTAAGGGTTATCGTGATTTTTCGATATCATTAGCGAATGATGCTGATTCGGCAGAAATTGAAATTGCCAAAGATGATGAAAATGTTGTAAATGGCTATGTTAATTTAATTAAGCAGAATTACTCATTAATTGAAAAACGAACATTATTTGAAACTTTGCAATTAATTCAAAATGCCCCGAGAGTATTTGTATCTTATTGAGAAAGTGTTTTAAAAGGTCCTGCAATGGATTTAGAAAATTTCTTATTTGATCAAGAGTTGAAAGTAACATTGCTAGATTCTGATTGAGACACAATTAATAAGCGTGTTGAATCTGTTAAGAGTGGTGATTTATTTATTTTTTTTACAAAGTATGGAACATCAAAGCACTTAGAAAAAATTATCTTGAAAATTAATCAAAGTGGCGGAAAAGTTATTTTCATTTCAGGGAGAATGCCATCAGTAGCAATTTCAAGAACTGTTGATTCAATTCATACGTTAATAGTTGATGGAGTTGAAATGGAAGACAATCATGTTTTTATTTCCAAATCTGTCCCATTTCATTATTTCAATGACTTATTAATTTATCATTTTTTAAATACGAAAGAAAACAAATAACCTTAGAAATAGGGTTATTTGTTTTATAATAGAAATAAGTGATATTAAGTAGAGGTGAACTATTAAATGGGAAACAAATTATTTAGCCGAGTTAATCGGATTACAAGTCGCGTTTATGCAGATTTAGAAAACATTTTATTTTCAGGTTTCAAAAAACGAAGTAATGTTTACTTATATCCAGAAATTAAAAAAATGAACAAAATTATGCGCAAATTTTATAAACGTCCTCAGCTACAAATTGATGTTTCATCAAATCTACTTCCAGTTAAATTTGAAACTAGTGATGGAGTTATTCTAACAGGAGTTCAATACATTACAAATCCCAACTCTAAAAAATGAATTATTGCTAACCATTGATTTGGGGGACATAAATATTGAGGTCTTTATTGAGCAAGACCATTTATTGAATTAGGATATAATATTTTGGCGTATGATTTTCGTAATCATGGAGATAGTGAAAAAGAACAATATACCACAATGGGAATTTTAGAGCGTGAAGATTTATTAGCAGCTATGAAATGACTTTATGAAAACCATGAATATGAAATTTTGGGTTTAACAGGTGCAAGTATGGGAGCTTTTACAATAAACTATACAAGTGTTAAAGACACTGAACTTATGAAAAAATACAAAGTCAAATTTGCCATTAGTGAAATTTCTTATGGTTCAATTAGAACTTTATTAGCACACACAAGAAGTTCTTGACTGAGCAAATTTATTCGCAAAAAAAGCACAAAAAAAGTTATTGATAAAATTTTGGCTTCGCAAATTAAGGATACGAAATTAGATTGAGAAGATTTGAACGTTTTTGACTATTATGAAAATAAAAATGTAATGCCAAATTTTCCTATTTTTTACTCGCATGGGAAAAATGATTTAATAACTCCACCATATGACAGTATTAGAATGTACATGGATCGAAAACCAAATTCGCCAAATGATGAAATTTTAATTTACGATTATTCACAACATTGCTTTTCTTTAATGACTCATTTTTATCAAACGACTTATCACTGATTAAAATTTGAAAATAAAATTGTTAAAGATGATGATGCAACTGCTAAGGCAATGAAGTATTTTGGAATTGACCAAGAGATGCTTGATAGTAATTTTTATGAAGCAAAAGAGCTGTCAACATACTGATCAGAAAAACCAAGCACAAAAGTATTAGTCAAAAGTAGGGGTAAAAATGAGTAAATTAGCAAATATTAAATTAATAGTAACTGATTTGGATGGAACAGTCTTAGAGCATGGTCAATTAGCCAATGACGTTGATCAGGAAGTTTTACTAAACGCAGCAAAACAAAATATTGGAGTAACAATTGCAACTGGACAATCATGGCATAGTGCAAAACCACGTGCTGATTTTTTTGATATTGAAGATCATTTGGATTTGGTAATAGTTGCCAATGGAGCAATGATATCAAAGGCCAGTAAATATGAGCCTTTGTATTATTCAGCAATTGATGCTGACATCGTTAAAAAGGTTTTTGAAAAAATGATTGAAATGAATGTTTGTGTTTTGGGCTTTTATTTAAAAAATCAGCATGTTTATTGAAACGGAATTCCGTTAAGAGCGCAATCACTGATTGAACGTAACTGAATTGATAAGTTCGTTGTTGAAGATTTATCAGATGAAAAAGATTTTGAATATACAGATGTAATTCAACTAATGATTTTTGTTCCTGAGGAACAAGAAATAGAATTTGATTATTGACTAAAAAGTGAGCAACTTTTTAATTATATTAACTCAATGAAAAGTAACATTGAAAGTATGCCAATATATGAATTTATTAATATCAATGCTAGCAAAGGAAATGCAATTAAAAAATTAGCAAAGATGATTAATATTAATCTGAATGAAATTATAATTTTTGGAGACAACATGAATGATATTTCAATGTTTACAGAAATTCCTAATTCTGTAGCAATGGGAAATGCTGTTGAACCAATTAAAGAAATTGCAAAATATATAACTGATACAAATAAAAACGGTGGAGTAGGAAAATTTATAACTCAACATATTTTAAAAGAGGAGAAATAAAATGGAATTAGCGCAAATTTTTAAAAGTCAAGGAACTTTAGAACATAAGGAGTTGGTTTTTTTAGGCCGTGTAAGATCAAATCGTCAAGGAAAAGTAGTGTCATTTATGATTCTAAATGATGGAACAACAATTAATGATTTGCAAGTTGTTTATAAAACAACGACTAATGGTTTTGAAGAAGGTTTAAAAGCTCGAGTTAGCTCGATTGTCGAAGTAACGGGAACAATTGTTTTGACACCAGGAAAACAACAGCCTTTTGAAATGCAAGCTACAAAAATTGAATTGCTGGATCAGGCAATAGAGGACTACCCACTGCAAAAAAAAGAACATTCTTCAGAATTCTTAAGAGAAATTGCTCATTTGAGAGCAAGAACAAAAACGTTTAATGCTATTTTTAGAATTCGTTCAACAGCAGCATTTGCTTTGCATAAATTTTTTCAAGAAAAAGACTTTATTTACGTGCAAACTCCAATTATTACAAGCAATGATGCCGAAGGAGCAGGAGAACAATTTGTAGTGACTGTTAATGAAGACAAAGATTATGCTAATGATTTTTTTGCTAAAAAAGCGGCTTTAACTGTTTCTGGACAATTGAATGCTGAAGCATTTGCACAGGCTTTCAAAAATACCTACACATTTGGCCCAACTTTTAGAGCCGAAAATTCACATACAAATCGTCATGCTTCTGAATTTTGAATGTTGGAACCTGAAGTTGCATTTAATGATTTAGCTAAAAATATTATTTTGATTGAAGATATGCTTAAATCGACAGTTTCGTATGTAATGGAGAAAAATATTGAAGAGTTAAAATTTTTGGAATCAAATTTGGAAGCTGGATTAATTGATAAAATTTCTAAAATTGTTAATTCAGAGTTTAAGACAATGAAATACGAAGAAGTATTAAAAGTGCTACAAAAAGCTATCGATAATGGTCATCAATTTGAAGACAATAATATTTACTTTGGTTTAGACTTGGGAACAGAACATGAGCGCTATATTTGTGAAGTTGTCAACAAATGTCCAACTTTCGTAATTGATTATCCAAAAGAAATTAAGGCATTTTATATGAAGCAAAATTCTGATGGTAAGACGGTTGCAGCAGTCGATTTACTGGTTCCAGGAATTGGAGAATTAATTGGTGGAAGTCAAAGAGAAGACAATACAGATAAAATTAAAGAACGCTGCATTGAAATTGGAATTAATCCTAACGACTTAGAGTGATATATTAGTCTTCGTGACTATGGATATTATAAATCAGCTGGCTTTGGTTTAGGCTTTGAAAGACTGTTAATGTACATTACGGGAGCATCAAACATTCGTGATGTTATACCCTTTCCCCGAACACCTAAAAACTTATTATTTTAAGAAATGCCTTTTGGCATTTTTTTATACCATTATAAAAACCCGATATTTTTGGTGTAAAATAATAATGATATAGAAAAATGGAGGAATCATCATGTTGTTATCATTTGTTATTTCTGCACAAGGAAAAGAAAACAAATTGTTTAAAACTATTAATTCTTTAAAAAGACAAACAATTGATGATTATGAGTTAATAATTGTTAATGATGATCCTTCAATTGAAAAAGAGTCTATTGAATTTTTAAAAGATCAATTTAGAGAAAACGAAAAAATAATAGTAGCATTTAATAATAAGGGACAGGGTTCAGCAACTAACTGAAATACTGGTTTGCAATTAGCTTCAGGAGAATATGTTTCATTTATTAAAGAAGGAGATATTTTGGAGTCTAATTTTATTGAAGAAATTAAAAAAATAACTCAAGGAAAAAAACCTAAAATTGATATTTTGGAGTATCGTTTAAACTTTAGTGGTTTATTTGAAGCTACTTCGACAACTGCTTTGCAAATGGATAAAGTTTACGAACTTCCTAAATCAACAGAAGTTTTTGCTCATTTTAACCAAATGATTTATGGAAAAATTTTTCGTCTTAAGTACTTAAAAGACTTTAGAATTAATTTTAGAAGAAGCGTTCGTTTTGATACCTTATTTTTGTATAAAGCATTGGGGCAAGCAAGAACTTTTTACTTTACTTCAAAAGTTTTATGTAATCATCGTTCAACAGTTTTAAAATATTCTGCCTTTGACTTAGTCAATCAATGACCGCATATTTTAAATTATTACCGCCGTATTGGTGCTTATAAAGAATTAAAAGACGAATTGAACTACGCATATTATTATCAAATGACTTATGATTTTTTAAATTTGGTTAAGGAATTTGGAAATAAACAACTTTATAAAAAAGCTCTAAAATATGCTGATACTAAAATGGAAAATAAAATTAGATCTTTTATGAAAACTAACTCAGTATATTTAGAAGATCGTAATCCAGATTTTACAAAGCGTATTAAAGAATTTGAAGGATTTGTTTCTTCTGAACTAAGAAAAATCGGAAAATAGAGGAAAGAACATGAACTCTGATAATTTGCAATATGATATGGTTAAATTAGAAGACAAAGACCATGAAATTTCTTTAAACCAGGAAAATGCTTATCGTCTAGCAAGCATCTATAAGGTGTTATTTGCTAGACTTTTTGATTTATTTTTGGCATCCACTCCCGGATTTGTTTTAACATTTGTTTTCAAAATTGAACCGGCGCAATGAGCATTGGCTTTGGGAATGCTTTTTGCATCATTGCTAATTATGGCAGTTTATTTTGTGCTGGTACCATTTTTGTTAAAAGGTAACACAATAGGCAAATTTTTATTTAAAATTCGACTGGTAAATTACGAACATAAAGTTTCAATGAAGGCTTTAATTAGTCGTGAGGCTTTTTTCTTGTTTATTCCCTGAGTTGTAATGCTAGTTGCTCAAATTACTGCAATTTTACTTATGGGACCTTATAACGAAGACAAGCCTATTAATAATAGCATTTTCAATTTGGCCAAAATAATTGTGAATTTGAGTTATTTATTTTATACATTATGATTATTATTTTTATGCCTTGAAATTAAATTACAAGAACAACAACGCTCTTTTGTTGACATTAAATTTGGACTTTATGTTGTAGAATCAAAACCTAAAATAGCTAAAGCAAAAAAAGAGTTTACAAGGATTCTAAAAAGAAGTGAAGAGCATATTGCTTTAAGTGATCAACCAGGAAATTTTGATGAAAATGTTCTTAAAGAAATTGCAGTTGATGAATTGTCTGAATTTAATCAATCAATTAGTCTTGACAAGAAGAATCTTTTAGAAAATTTGAAGGTTGAATCTGAAAAGAAAAAACAATTAGAAACAAGAAAGGAAAATTTCGATGAGTAACTTATTAGATGAATTAAATTTAAAGCAATTAGAAGCTGTTGTAACAACCAAACAGCCTTTAAGAATTATTGCTGGAGCAGGTTCGGGAAAAACTAAAGTAATTACAACTAAAATTGCTTACCTAATTCAAGAAGAGCATATTGCTCCCTGAAAAATATTGGCAGTTACTTTCACAAATAAGGCAGCAAGAGAAATGAAAGAGCGTGTAGAGTTATTAACAGGTAATTTGCAATCAAAGCCTTTTATATCAACGTTTCATGCATGGTGTTCAAGAATTTTGCGTGAAGAATTTAACTTAGTTGGACTGCAAAAAGGCTTTCTAATTATTGACCAGAATGATCAAAAACAGATGATTAAAAAAATTGTTAGAGAGCTAGATTTGTTTGACGAGCCTTTAATTCGTGATCTAAATAAGCAAGCTGTCAATCAAATCTCTAATTGAAAAAATAATTTTGTTTCACCAAAAGAAGTAATGGATGAAAGTTATTCTCTGCTAGAAAAAAATTTAGCAGCAGTTTATAGAATTTATGAACAAAAACTGCTAGAAAATAATTCAGTTGATTTCAATGACCTACAAATTAAAGTTCATCAACTATTTAACCAAAATCCCGAGACTGTTAATAAATGAAGGGATCGATATGATTATGTAATGGTTGATGAGTTTCAAGATACTAATGATGTTCAATTTGATTTGATCAAATTTTTGACACGTGGTAAAACAAATTTAACTGTTGTGGGTGATCCGGACCAAACAATTTATTCATGAAGAGGAGCAAGAGTCAATATTATTTTGAATTTTGAAAAAACATATAAAGATGCCAAAAGTGTAGTTTTGAATGAGAATTATCGTTCAACTCAGCAAATTTTAGATATTGCTAATGATTTTATTAATAATAATCAAAATCGCGAGAAAAAGGATATTTTTACTAACAATAGTAGTGGAAATAAAGTTCAAGTTAAGGAGTGCGCTTCGATGTATACCGAGGCTAAGTTTATTGCCAGCGAAATTAAGAATTTGGTTAAAGAAGGTTATAAGTATGGTGATGTTTATGTTTTATACCGAATGAATGCTTGATCTCGAGAAATTGAAAAAGTTTTGGATAATTCAAAAATTCCGTTTCAGCTAATTGGAGGAATCAAATTTCGCGACCGCAAAGTCATTAAAGATGCTATTTCAATGTTAAAAATGGTTGTTGTTAAAGATAACTTGTCTGCAGAGCGAGTTTTAAATTTTACTCCCAAAATTGGGAATATAACAATTCAAAGAATTTTTGAACTTAGCCGTGACAAGGCAATGAATATTTTTGATTTAATAACACATGAGAATGAATCGCTTATTAATTTAGCTACAAAAAATTTAAAAGACTTACGCTTGACACTAATTGAAGGACGACGAATTTATGAAAAAAATATATCAATTGCAGGATTAATTAAATACTTGTTGGCTGCTTCAGGATATGAAAAACGCTTGGAAATTTTAGAAGATGAAGATGCATTACAAAACATTAAGGCTTTATATGATCAATTAAGTCATTTTGATGAAAGTTTTGATCCTCTTGAATATAATGAAGAAGATCGTTTTATTGCATTTCTACAAGAAGAATCTTTAGCTAGTGAAGAAGATGATGAAACTCACCCAAATAAGGTAACACTACTAACAATTCATTCTGCAAAAGGCCTAGAAAATAAAGTTGTATTTGTTGCGGGATTAAATCGTGATGTTTTTCCTGGCAAACGTTCAATGTTTTCAACTGAAGAATTAGAAGAAGAGCGCCGTGCATTGTACGTTGCTTTGACTAGAGCACAAGAGAAGTTATATATTTCGTATATTCGCGGAGAATGATCATATATTTCCCAAGGAGAGTTATCACCGTCAAAATTTATTACTGAGCTTAACAAAGAACTTTATGAGTTTGAGAGTGGACTTTTTGCTCATGCAAATGGGACAATTACATCAACAAAGGTTGTAAAAACTGAAAAAGATTTGTGGTCTGAAAAATTTGATGAGCAGCATGAAAATGATTATGCTTCAGGTGATCTTGTTGAACACGTCATTTTTGGAGAAGGGATTGTTATTAAAATAATTGGAACTCAATTGCAAGTTGCTTTTAACAACCCTATGTATGGTGTTATGGTTATTCCAATTGGCAATAAAGCCCTTTCAAAGAAGTAGAAAAAACTTCTATTTAATTGCTTTAAGCTCGGAATATAGATATAATTTAGTTATTGTAAAATAGGAGGAAATAATATGGCACAATTTACAGCCATCATTACTGATAAAGTTGGTTTACATGCTAGACCAGCTTCAGTATTAGCAAAAGAAGCTTCAAAATATGAATCAGAAATTAAAATTATTGCTGGTGATAAATCAGGTAATTTAAAATCAATTATGAACGTTATGGCAATGGCTATTAAAAATGGAGTTGAAGTAACTATCGAAGCAGATGGAACTGATGCAGAAGCTGCAATTGCTGGAGTTAAACAAGCAATGGTTGATTCAGGATTAATTGGATAATTATAACGATTATTGACATATTAAAGAACAATCTATTTTGTAGATTGTTTTTATTTTTTTAGAAATGATAAAATAATAAGAACAATAAATATATTGAAAGGAAAGAAAGGAAAAATTATAATGTTTGAAAATCCATATCTTGATCGTTTAAAACAATATTTGACAAATGTTGATTTTAAAATTGTTGCAGAACTTGAAAAAATTGCAAATGGAGAAAACAACTCCCCGTCAAGCTTGAACAAACTTGAAAAAGCCAAAAAAAATATATTGAAGCGTATTGCTGAGGCACAAGAAAGCAGCAGTTTTTCTGTTAAGCAGGAAATAGCTAATTTTGAAGAAAAACTGGGAATTTCTTTTGAAGAAATCACTTTAGTTGAAGGCACAAATAAAAAAGTTGCAATTCCTCAAAATAAAATTTCTGAAGCAGATTTGTCTAACGAGATTTATAATTTAAGTCAGAGCATTAATGCGGTTAAAAATCAAATTAAAACTTCAAAAGAATTTGAGAAAGACGCTGATGAGGCAATCGCAGTTTTACGTGTATTAGAAAATCAAACATTAATTAATGAAATTAAAAATGTCATTAATAGTAAGCGTTATAATGCTATGTTTTCTGTATTTATGATTTACAATAAGTTTTACAATTCCTACAAAGTTATGCGCTCAGAGGAATCTACAAAAACAGCAAGTAATATAAAGTATACAATGAACTTGATTTTATCAGATTTGGAAACACGAGGTTATAAAACTGAATCAGTTTATGATGGGCCGTTGGCAATTTATGCACCAACATTATCGATTAAAGATCGTGGGCTAATTTTAAATGATCAGGTAAAAGGATTTGTAGTTCGTACAAAACCAACACAAGAAGTTCAGATATTGGCAAGCATCAACGACAAATTTATAATTATGACAACAAAAACTTTTGTTGATTTTAAAAGTGAAAATTGAAGTAAACAAAACTAAAGAATATAAAGGCATTCTTTGCTGTTTTTAGAAAGGAAAATATGGACTCAACAATTTCAAGTACAAAAGTGAATTTTTGAAACAAAGTTCAATTACCAGAAACAAATGTTGATCGTCAGTATGGGTTCTTATTTAAAATTTATAATCCAAAAACAGATGGCATTATTTTTATAGTAACTATTTTGCTAATTCCGTTTATTTCTTTATTCATTTTTCGCTTTGCTTTTGGAATGAATCCAGCGGTTAAAGATGTCAATGCATGGTTGCCAATGGCAAATCAAGGAGTCGTAATCTTGTCAGCCCTTATCGGTGGTTATGTTTTATATAATCGTAATACCAAATTATTTGTTAAGACGGGTTTGTTGACATTTTATACCTTCTTATTAATTCCCTTTATTGTAGCAATGATTGGTATGATGATAATTTCGGTTATTCCAACATTTGTTAATGTTAATGAAGAAGGGACGAGCCAATTAAATAACTGGGGAACCTTGCTTGTTACTTGATTTCAAATCATTGGAGAGTTAGTAGTGATCTGAATAGCTTTCAAATCTACAACTGATTTAAAAAGTCGTGTTTTAGAAACTTTTAAAAAAAACTGGAGGCTGCTATCAATTACAGTTGCAATTGGAATATTAATAATGGTGGGTATTTGTATTTTTGGTTATGCAGCATTTGCCAGTCAAATCGGATTGGAAGAGTCTGAAAATCAAAATACAATAACAGGACCGTTAAAAGATGCAAATTCAACCTTTAAGGGAATTTATATTTTTACTTTAATTATCTTTACGGTCTTGGCAGCACCAATTGCTGAAGAACTTGCCTGCCGTCATGCAATTTTTGTCGGAGTGGGTAATCGAGGAATTGCTATTTTCATTAGTGCATTTTATTTTGGAATAATGCATGTATCAAATGGCGATATAGAAAATTTACTTAATTATTTAATTGCGGGATTTATTTTAGCAATAACTTTTAGCATTTCAAGAGGAAATGTTACTTACACCTGATTAGTGCATATGGGGTATAACTTTACTGCATTAATGCTGATTGTGGCCAAATAGGAGAAAAAAATGACAAAATTTACAGTAAATAAAAATGACAGTCAGCAAACGCTATTTAAGTTTGTTAAAAAAAGTTATTCAACAACACCATTATCAGTTATTTATAAGTGATTTCGTAAAGGCGATGTTAAACTTAATGGAAAGCGAATCAAAGATCAAAAATATTTAATTCATGAAAACGATATTATTGAAGTTTATGATACTAATAAACCAGCGGTTCGTGATGAATTTAAGTATGTTGAATGACAGGGAATGATGGTTGCATATGAGGATGAAAATATCATCATTATCAATAAGGAAGCAAATATTGAAATGCATTCCCCAATTAATGTCTCATTAGACGATATGGTTAAATCGTATTTGTATGATCATGAAGAGTATGACCCTGAGCAAGAAAATTCATTTGTTGTATCTCATGTACATCGTTTAGATAAATTAACTTCAGGATTAGTGATGTATGCTAAAAATAAAGTTGCCTTAGATATTTTATTAACAGCAGTACAAAATAAAAATGACATTGAAAAATATTATATTGCCAAAGTATCAAATCACTTTAAAAAAAGTTTTACTGCAAAGGGGTGAATCTGATATGACCAAGATCAACAAATTTCAATCTTCTCTGAAGAAGAGAAGCCTGGTTACAAATATTGTGAAACAAAATTTGAAGTTGTTTTAGAGCAGGATGAATTTAATGTCATTGAAGCTCAACTATTAACTGGTAGAAAACACCAAATTAGAGCGACATTAGCTTATTATGGTTATCCAATCGTTAACGATTATAGATATAAGGGAATTAAAATTAACAGTGAGCGCATGATTTTTTTATCAGCATCAAAATTAGTGTTTAAAAAATTGCCAGAGCCTTTGGCATATTTAAATGAAGAGATTATTGAACTGAACTTATTTTTAGAAGAATAGTTTGCTTTAAAATAAATTATTGGACAAGGAGGGGATAAAATGCGTACATATGCAAAAAATGGAGTCTTTAGTGCTCTTGTGGGTGTTTTAATCTCACTTACTAATACTGTCATCCAGTTTTTAATGATTTATTGAATTTTGAATGCCTATGGAACTGAGTTCAACGGATTTATCAAAATTACCACAGCATTAGCAGTTCTAGGTGGAACAGCTGAAGGAGCAATGGGAATTTCGACAGTAATCTTATTGATGAAGCCAATTGCTAATCATGATTATATTGCGGCTAACGAAATATATTCAACTGCCAAACAAAAGTATCATAATAACGTTACAAGAGGAATTATTATTATCGGATTAATTTCAATTTTATATCCTCTAGAAGTTGTCATATTTCCATATATTGTTAATGGGCAGAAAATTCCGCCATTTTCAGAGTGAGGAATTCAAGCAGGAACCAATACTGATGGAACTGTTAATTTTATTCAGTTTTGACATATGTCATTGATTATTTTAATCTTTGGTTTTAAGCAAGTTGTTACCATGGGATTTTTTGGTGTTTATGAAAATATTTTACAAGCTGACCAAAAAAATGGAGTTCGTCGGATCATTATCTTGTTTGCCGATGTTGTCGTTTATGGAAGTTTGTTTGCATTATTAAATGTCTCAATCACAAGGACCGAAAATATTTCACCAATAATTCCGTTTTTATTTTTGCTAGCTTATCCTTTTATAAGAGGATGAATGATTAAAATATATATTAAACGATACTATAGTTGGCTTAAGTTTTATGGAGACATGAATAACTTTAAACTAAAGCGTAGAGCTGCCAAGTTATTTTGAGCTAATTTAGGACAAAATATTATGATTAATGCCGATATAGTAATTTTGCTTGTCGTTTTAGGAACTTCAGGACTTAGAATTACTTCTATGCTTTCATTATATATGGTTATTGGAGTCAATCTAAGATTGGTTATGACTAATTTAATTACTTCATTTAGGGAATATTTCTTGGCTGTAACAATTAAAGAAGGCCGCTTATCGTGAGATGCTTATTCTAAGTATGAACTGTACACATTTGTTATTGCAGCTTTGACCTTTATTTTAATGGGTTCATTGTCACCATATTTAGTGACTGGATTATATGGAGAATTGGTTTTAAAAGATATTAATTTGGCAACTGAGCAAGTAGGTAAAACCTTAACAAATGAAGCATTATCAAATCAGCTGTCAGCTTTCAAATTTATTTTTACAACTCCATGGTTTTCATTACTTTATGCTGGAACAGTTGCTGCTACTTTGCTATATCAAGGACAAATGACCTTGATTCAAGCTAAAGGAGTTAACTCTGAAGTATCTAAGGCGTCAAATATTATTGCTGGAGTATACATATCAGTTGTCGCGCTTTCAACGGGATTAGTTTCCGTTGTCAGTGGACATATCAGTGGACAATCAATTAACATTGTACTTATTTTGTTTTATTCAATTAAAACCTTGTTTTTGGTAGTTGGATATTTATATCTATGGCTATTTACATTTAGACGAGTTACTTATAATTCATCACTTAGAAACATTATTCCCAATTTTATTGCACTAATTATTCCAATTTTTGTGTCAGTTATTGTAATTATTTTCTTACAGTGAAAAACAGTACCACTAGGAGTAGTTCTTAATACTCAAAACGGTCTTTATGAATTAACGACTAAAGTTACTCTTCCAATAATTGCTTCAGTCTCAGTTATTTCATCTATTGTTGGATTTGTTACAACAATGATTGTGCCGCTGATCATTCGTCCAAAAGTGGCGATTAGTATTGTTTTAAATTTGCCAATTATTAAGCAAATTGCTGAAAAACAAAAAGAGGAATCAAAAGTTAAATTATTGGCTAATGAAAATATCAATATTTCAGCAATTGAGGATCAAAAAGAAATTATCCTTCGTGCTATTAATGGATTTTCTGTGAAAGAAAAAGAATTAGATGAAGAAGATTTCATGAAAAAATATAAGTTTAAGGAAAAGCCAAAAGTTTATAAAATTAAAGGCTCAAAAGCTAAATAAAACACAAAGTGTTTTATTTTTTTATTCAAAAGACATTTATAAAAAAGATATAATTATTAAAATGTAGAGGAGGCAATTTATGAATATTAATGAAGCCAAAATAAAGGTTGCAGCTTTGAAGTCAAAAATTGATCAATGGGCAAAAGAATATTATATTCATGATATGCCATCTGTAGACGATACTGAATATGATTTAGCAATGAAACAACTGAAAGACCTTGAACAGCAGTTTCCAAAATTGGTCACTAGTGATTCGCCAACTCAAAAAGTAGGAGGAACTGTTTCAGACAAATTTGAGAAGTATGTTCACAAAAAACCGATGCTTTCTTTAGCTGATATTTTCAGTTGGGAAGAATTTGAAAAGTTTAACAAACAAGTAGCTAAGGAAACTGGAACTGTTGATAATGAATATTATGCTGAATTAAAAATTGACGGATTATCGGTTTCTTTAAATTATGAAAAGGGAATTTTGCAAAACGCAGTTACTCGTGGAGATGGCAAAGTTGGAGAAAACGTTACTACAAATGTTAAAACAATTAAGTCAATTCCACTATCAATTACTGATAAATCGACAATTGAAATTCGCGGCGAAATTTTCTTATCCAAAAAAGAGTTTACAAAGCTCAATGATGAAAGAATTCTCAAAGGAGAACAATTATTTGCCAATCCCCGAAATGCAGCAGCAGGCACTTTACGTCAATTAGACTCAAGTATTGTTGCAAAAAGAAATTTGGATGCCTTTTTATATTATTATCTGAATGATAAAGATAGCCAAACAAATACCCAAGCAAAAGCTTTAGCAAAAATTGACAGTTTGGGAGTTAAGACTAATAAAGAAGGAAGATTGTGCAAAACTTTAGAAGAGGTTAAAGCGTATATTGAAGAATACACTTTAAAGCGCTCTCAACTTGATTATGAAATTGATGGAATTGTATTTAAAATAAATAACTTCAATTTGCATGAACAAATTGGGTATACTGCTAAAACTCCAAAATGAGCGGTGGCTTATAAATTTCCAGCAGAAGTTAAGGAAACAAAATTGTTGGACATTTTTCCAACAGTTGGAAGAACAGGAAAAATTACCTATAATGCAAAATTAGAGCCAGTTCAAATTGCAGGGACAACTGTTTCAGCAGCAACTTTAAATAATGCTGAGCAAATTAAAACAAAGGCTTTAAAAGTTGGGGCGATTGTTAAAATCAAAAAAGCAGGAGATATAATTCCAGAAGTTTTGAGTGTAGTTAAAAATAGAGAATATGAAATTTTAAAACAGTGAGTTCCAGCAAAGATTTGCCCAGCTTGTGAAAATTTGTTAGAAAAATCATTGGGCGAAGTTGATCAATTTTGCGTCAACTTTTCATGCCCGGCTCAAATTGTACGTTCGTTAGAACATTATGCTTCAAGACCAGCTGCTGACATTGTTGGTCTTGGTGGTCGAACAATTGAGAAGTTGTATGAAGAAAAAATTATTACAAATATTGCTGACATTTATAAAATTGCTGATCATGAAGAGAAAATTGTCAGCTTTGAAAAATTTGGTCAAAAAAGCTATCAGAATTTGATTGAATCAATTATTCAATCAAAAACGAATTCCTTAGACAAAACTCTATTTGGTTTGGGAATTCGTCATGTTGGATCAAAGACTGCAAAAATTTTGTCAGAACGTTTTATGACAATTGACAATTTAGCTGCAGCTAAATATGAAGATTTAAATGCGATTGAATCAATTGGAGAAGTTTTGGCGCAATCAATTGTTGACTGATTTAAAATTGAAGCTAATCAAAGTATAATTATGAAGCTAAAAGAAGTTGGTGTTAATTTAATTTATAACGGCCCTCAAGTTAATTTTAATTCGCCAATCGTGAAAAAAACTTTTGTGATTACAGGAACCTTATCAGAACCGCGTGAATATTTTAAAGAGCTTGTAGAGCAAAATGGTGGTAAAGTTGTAGGAAGCGTTTCTAAAAAAACTGATTACTTGTTGGCTGGAGTAGATGCCGGTTCAAAATTGAGTAAGGCTCAGGAATTAAATGTTATGGTTATAAATGAAGAAATGCTTCATAACTTATTAAAAGGAGAAAAAAATGGATAAACAAATCAATTATAAAACAGTTTTGGAGTTAGCTGAAGATATTATGCTGGAATTGTCAGAAGCAGAAATTCAAGTAATTTTAGCAACTGATAAATCTCTTAAAACTAAGTTTGAGAAAGTTACAAGTGTTAATACTGACAATGTAGAACCGTTATTTTATCCATTTGATAAAAATCACGATTTCTTAAGAGAAGATGATGAACCATATAATGTTGATCAAGCAGCAGTTTTGGCAAATGCTCCCTCAGCTGATGGAGAATATATTACAATTGTAAAGGTGGTTAAATAATGATGAATTATAAAAAAATGACAATTAGTGAGATTCATGAGGCCTTGAAAAACAAAACTTTATCAGTAACAGAATTAACTACACAAGTATTTAATAATTTAGAGAAAGATTGAGAATCAAATGCTGTTTTAACATTAGCTAAAGCTGAATCTTTGGAAATGGCCAAAAAATTGGACCAAAATTTTGAAGATGACAATTTGTTATACGGAGTTCCTTATTTGGCAAAAGATAATTTTTCAACAAAAGGGATTCGAACAACTTCATCATCAAAAATTCTGGATAAATATCGACCAGTTTTTGATGCAACCGTTATAGAAAAACTTAATAAAGTAAGTACAGTGATGGTCGGAAAAACGGCGCTTGATGAATTGGGAATGGGTGGAACTGGATTACATTCTGCCTATGGGAAAATTTTTAATCCCCGTGATTCAAAGCGTTTAGTTGGTGGTTCTTCATCTGGATCTGCATATGTTGTGGCAAAAGGGTATGTCCCTTTTGCAACCGGAACAGATACTGGAGATTCAATTCGTAAGCCGGCATCTTATAATGCAGTTGTGGGATTTAAGCCAACATACGGAGCAATTTCTCGTTATGGAGTTTTACCATATGCACCAAGTTTAGATACTGTAGGATTTTTTACTCGCAATGTTGATGATATGGCAATATTGGCAGAGGCTAGTTTTGGATATGACAAAAAAGACTTTACCTCGATTGATGTTAATTATCAAAATTTCCTCAAAAATATTGATAACCTACCATCAACTACTAAATTTGGTTTTATTAAAGAAGTTCATCAAGCTTTAGATGATAATATGCAAAAAGAATACAATCAGTTTTATGAAAAACTAAAACAGCAAGGTTATGAGGTTCAAGAAATTAGTTTTCGTGAAGACTTATTGGAGGCACTAGCACCAGTCTATATGATGATTTCATTTAGTGAGGCAGTTTCAACAAATGCCAACTTGGATGGGATTAATTTTGGAGCCCGCGAAGTAGGGAAAGATTTTAATGAAATTATGACAAGAACCCGTTCTAAAAATTTTGGAGAAGTTGTTAAACGTCGTTTCATTATTGGAGCACTAAATTTACGTCGACAAAATCAAATTGAGTTTTTGTTAAAAGCCAAACAAGTTCGTCGCTTAATTGTTGAAGAAATTTCAAATATTTTTGCCAAACTAGATATTCTAATTATTCCTCCTGCTCCAGGACCTGCCCCATTAATTGAAGCAGCTCAAGAGTTTGACCAACATAATAGTCCAATCAAAGAATATTTAGACGATATTTTAATTGTTGCCAATTTTGCAGGATTGCCTTCAATTACAATTCCGTTTATTGAAATAGAGGGAATGCCAGTGGGAATTAATTTAACTGCTCAAGTTGCAGAAGATTTAAAAGTTTTGCAAGCTGCTAAAACATGTGAAACTATTATTGGGAGAAAAAATGAGGTGGTTGAGTAATGGTTAATTTTGAAATTATTATTGGAATCGAAAATCACGTTGAATTGAAAACTCAAACAAAAATGTTTTCTGCAGCTCAAGTTAGCTATGGAGCAGTTCCAAACTCAATGGTTAACGAAGTTTGCTTAGGATATCCGGGAGCAATGCCAACTCTTAATAAAAAGGGAGTTGAATTAGCAATTTTAGCAGTTAATGCTTTAAACATGGAGCTTGATACGCTATTAAAATTTGATCGTAAGAACTATTTCTACCCAGATTTAGCAAAAGGCTTTCAAATTACACAGCAGTTTAATCCAATTGGTAAAAACGGTTCTTTAGATATTAGTCTTTCAGATCAAACAACAAAAGTTATTGATATTGAAAGACTGCATATGGAAGAAGACACGGCGAAGCAAATTCATAAAGACAATTTAACATACATTGACTATAATCGTAGTGGGATTGGGTTAATTGAAATTGTCACTCGTCCAGTTATGCGCAGTGCTGATGAAGCTGTTGCTTATGTCGAAAAATTACGTGAGATTTTGCTATTTTTGGGAGTATCAGATGTCAAAATGAATGAGGGTTCTTTAAGAACAGATTTGAATATTTCCTTACGTCCATTTGGAGCAACAACTTATTCTAATAAAGTTGAAGTCAAAAACTTGAATTCAATTTCAAACATGCGTAAGGCTATTGAATTTGAAGTAAAGCGTCAAACAAAAATTTTGCTAAAAAATAAAATTGTTGAACAAGAAACTCGTCGCTTTGATGATACCACTCAAGAAACAGTTAGCATGCGCTCTAAATCTGATGCTTTGGATTATAAATATTTCCGCGAACCAAACATTGCTCCAATTCAATTAAATGAAAGCTGAGTTGCAGATATTATCGCCAAGTCACCAGAATTGCCTGATCAAAAACGTGTCAGATACACTAGTCAATATGGATTAACAATTGAAGATGTGGACATTATTTTATCTAGCTTGGAAATGACAATGTTTTTTGAAGAAGCACTGAAATTAACAACGGCTGCTAATAAAATTGCTAATTTTTTAATTAGTGATGTTCAGTCAGAGTTAAATAGAGAAAATAAAGCCATCGATGAAATTGCACTAACTCCAGCTAATTTAGCTGAAATGATAAATTTAGTTGAACAAGGAATCATATCTTCTAAGCACACTAAAACGATTTTGCCATTAATTTTAAATAATTCAATTGAAACTCCAAAGCAAATTGTGGATCGCTTAAATTTAAAATTGATTTCAGATGAAATAGCGATTGCAAAAATGTTGAAACCAATTATTGCAAGTAACAGCGAATTAATTGCTCAATATAATGAACGTCCTGAACGTGTAACAAAGACAATTATGGGTCAGTTAATGAAGGTTTCACAAGGGAATGTTAATCCAGACGTTGCAATGAAAATCATAATTGGGTTGGTGAAACATAACTAAATATTATGGTTGTTTTTTGGTAATGAAAAAATAAAATAAATTTGAGCTTTTAGATAGGCCCACTAAAGTAAAAATTTAGTCTAAAAGAAATCGCGAATGTTCGTTTACTCATTTCTGACTAGCAATAATAATTAAATTTATTAAGTCGCGGTTGCCAATATTATTTTTTTATAATACTTATTAGTTTTCTTTTTCTTGTTGAAAGTTGATTATTGTCCCACACAATATTTTTGACTATTAATATATTCAACTAATCGGTATATTTTTACTTACTGTAAAGTTCATGCTTAGGACTTAATAAATTTATTCATATAAGCTGTTATGGAGTATTTTTGAATTCTTTACTAGAATTTGAGAATACTTGGTAAATTGCTCATTTATTACCAAAATCCATTTAAATATTTTAATAAAAACTCCCAAAAAGATTGGGAGTTTTTTGAATTATTGAGTTAATTATTTTCAAAATCAATGTTTATTAAGTATTAGACTTTGTTTTATTGCGACGTGTTTTTGGTGCTGAATTTGTCATACCTTGAGTTGCATCTTCTTCAAACACTAAATTGTCAAATAAATTCTCATCAACGTTAGAGTTTTCACCATTATTCAGTTCATCAAAATCAAATAAAGTTGGAATAACATCTTCTTCGCTTTCTTTATTAGACTGAATTTTTTCGGCTAAGCCATTAATCACAGTAATTTTAGCAAAAACAACAACATCATCTTGTTCTTTTAATTCAGTGTAGTCATCAGGAAGCAGTGTCTTTCCTTTACGACGAATTTGAATAATATTAAAGTCTTTTGTTGATGATAATCCTGCATCTTGCAAAGTCTTACCAATAATGTCGGGATTAGCAACAGTTAAAGTTGTTGAAATAAACTCATCATCAATTGAATGTAAATCAATATCAATGTCAATATCAAAAACAGCACGAGTTCCAATCATTTTTCCAGCCAAACGATCTGGAATAATAATTTGATTCTCACTTAAACCTAAGGCCAATAAAATTCGTCTATGTTTTTCATCACGAGCTTTTGCAATAATGTTATGACAGTCCAAATCAATCAAATTTAAAACTGTCATAATTGATGCTTCGATATTTGAACCTAATCCGACGATCACTCCATCATAAGAGTTGACTCCCGCTTTTGCTAAACCCATTTTGTTAGTTGAATCTAAAACAATTGCATCAACAGAATCAAATTCAGCCAAATACAAATTCAAACGATCTTGATCAATATCAAACATTGTAATTGATTGGCGTTTATCAACAAGAGTTGTTAAGACTGCTAAACTAAAATTTGATGCTCCAATAATCGCGAAACTTTTCTTTTTTGCCATAAAATATAAACCTCTTTTGCACTTTAATTATACATAATATAGTGTAAATTATAGTCCAATAACTAAGTATAAGATATAATATAAATTAGATTTTATGAAATGAAGGTGAGTTTAGTGAATAAAACCCCAAATAATAGTTTTCGAATAAACTCATCTGAGTCCGAGACTAAAACAGCTCCAATTAAGGAACATAAGCGTCCAGATTATGGTTCTGAAAAACGTCAAAGTTTTAATCGAAATTTATTCAAAAAAGTTAAGCAATGATGACCACTATCAAAGATTAGTGGAAGAATCTTTTTAATTTATACGTTAATTGTTTTGTTGGGTGGTTTTTTACTAACAATTCCGGGAGTTTTAACAATTTATGAAGATGAATCAAAAAATATTTTTCATTGAGACTTTTTGACTGGAATTTTTACAGCCTCATCAGCATTTAGTGATACGGGAATTAATATTGTTGATCCTTCACATGACTATACTTTTTGAGGACAACTGCTGATTTTAATAATGATTGAGGTTGGAGGACTTGGGGTTTTAACACTAAAGATTGTGTTATTTTTGGCAATTAACAAAAAAATTTCTTTAAACGATACAGTAACCGCACAAACTGAACGTGGATCATCAGTGACATCTTCAACAATTGAAATGATCCGTGATGGGTTTATTTGGTTAACAATTGTACAATTTATTGCAGCGATTTTTTTATTTTTTGTATTCTTTTTTACAGAACCGGGAATCGTAACTAATAATTCTCAAAATTCAGTAAATGGCCCAAATGATGCAACCTTGAATGTTGTTTCACCATTTCACAATTTTGGTAAAAGTTTATGATTTGCGATTTTCCACTCAACTTCAGCAATTAATAATGCAGGTTTTGACATTATTTCTGAAGCATCGTTACAACCATATAATGTAGAGAATCATTATGCCTATTTATTGCAAATGATTTTCTTACTAGAATGAGTTATTGGTGGCTTGGGATATCCAACTTTCCATGACATTAAACGTAAAATTCGTGCTCGTCGCTCAGGTCAGACAGTACGCTTTAGCTTATTTACTAAATTAAACTTTTGTGTTTATATAACCTTATTTGTGGTCGGACCACTGTCTGTTTTAGGAGCTGAATTGGGAAACTATGATAAGTCATTGCTATTCCACAACTATTCATTTGATGTTGACCCAACGACTGGACAACCAAGCAACATTGCAATCACTAATGCTAAACCAGTGGGAGTAGCTTTAATGGATATATTCTTTAATACAACTTCGGCTCGAAATGCAGGTTTTTCAACAATTAACACAAATGACTTTAATGCTGGTTCAAAAACAATTCTTTCAGTAATGATGTTTATTGGCTCTGCGCCAAGTTCAACAGCTGGAGGAATTAGAACAACAACTTTTGCAATTATTATTTTGGCAAACTGAGCCATTATTAAAAATCGTAGTCAGACTTCGGCTTTTAAAAAAACAATTCCTGATAAAACCGTTAAACGAGCATTTGCGGTATTTTTCATTTCAGTTGCCTTAATTGTTTTAGCACTTATTATTATTTATTGTGATTCTTCAAATGTTCTTTCGCCCTCAAATTCTCCAGAGCTAAATGGGAATAATTCAATTATTGAAATCATGACGCTAATTACCAGTGCTTTTGGAACAGTTGGGCTTAATCCGTTTACTCAATATCAAATGATGCATTTTGGAACTTTAACAAAAATAGTAATTATTATAGGAATGTTTTTAGGACAATTGGGGATTTCGAATACTTTATTAGTATTTATTAAGCCTTCAAGAAAACGTCCGTACCAGTATCTTGAAGAAGATGTAACGATAGGATAGGTGAACTAATGAAAATACTTGATGGCAAAGCAGTCGCTTTAAAAAGACGTCAACAGCTTGCACAATTAATCTCTAGAGAAGTTAGCGCTGGTAATCGCCGACCAACATTGGCAGTAATTCTTGTAGGAAATGATGAAGCTTCGCAAGTTTATGTTAAGCATAAAACTCAAATTGCCCAAGCAGTTGGAATCGAACCATTAACAATTCATTTGGATAAAAATGTCAGTCATGAACAGTTATATGGCACTATTGACAAACTCAATCTTGATAAAAATATTGATGGGATTTTGCTTCAATTGCCATTGCCAAAGCGATTTGTTGAAGAAGATTATCTTCAGGCAATTGAACCCAATAAAGATGTTGACGGCTTTCATTATATTCATCAAGGGAAAATGCTTCAGGGTTATGATTCAATTTATCCTTGTACACCTTTAGGTGTCATTAACTTATTAGCTGAATATCAAATTTCTGTTCATAAAAAAAATGTTGTGATGGTAGGAACCTCAAATATTGTTGGAAAACCATTAGCGGTCATGTTATTAAACTTAGGCGCTACAGTTACAATGTGTAATCAAAATACTCAAGACATTAAAATGCATACTAAAGCAGCTGATATTTTGATATCAGCAACAGGTAAACAATTTATTATTACTAAAGATATGGTAAAACCTCAAGCAACAGTGATTGATATTGGAATTACTCGAGATTTGAAAACTAACAAATTGGTAGGTGACGTTGATTATATAAACGTCGCTCCAATTACAAGTGCTATTACTCCAGTTCCAGGAGGAGTCGGACCGATGACAGTAATTACCTTAATGGAAAATACTTTTAAACTTTATCAAAAACATTTAAATTTATAAGTGTGTTTAAAATTTTGCAAGAGTTTTTTGAGAAAGCGGTTCTACAAAAAAGATTATAGGTGTATCATTTAATTAAATAAAATATAGGAGAAAAATATGGCTTTAACAAAAAAAGAGCAACGTCAGATTGCCAGACATGATCAACGTAAATGACAATTTAATGGAACATTTAAAACAGGAATTGTACTGATTTTGATTTTTTCAGGAATTGGATTAATGGGATCAGCATTAATGTTTTTTATGGGACTTGTGGGAATTGTGATTCAAAATTCATTACAAAATGGAAATACCTCATCAATTAATTTGTCAATGACATCAGCGATTATTTTAGCATTTTTTGGGGCTTACATTTTTACTTTAACAGCTGTCTCATTAACAATGGCTTCATTTACGCTTTCAAATCAAACAACAAGTACTAAAATGATTTTAGCCATTGTTGCGATTGGGTCTGGTATTTGTATGTTGGGAGGAATCGTAATGTTATTGACTCCACATACTGATGTAAAAGAAGTTGAGGCAATTGAATTAAATAATGAAGTTCGAATTTTAGAAGAAGTTGTTGAACAAACTTTAAATAAGGAGCAAGTTCATAATCGTGATGAAAGAGAACAACGTATTTATGAAGCAAAGTATGCTAAAGCAGTGGAATTTTTAGAGCAAATTGAAAATAAAGAGATTGACGAAGAAAAGTTAGTTGAAAAATTTTCAAGTGATTTCAAAGTAATTTTCTTACAAGCTAAGCGCGATATGATTGTTGAAGGAAAAATTCAGGATAAAACATATAATGAAGAATTGGCTCAACAATTGGCTCATGAACAAAATGAAAATTTAATTGTTATTAATAAAGAAATTTCAGATAATGTTTTGGATAAAATTGATGATTCAGAATGGACTCAAGAAGCGAATGACGAAAAAACAAATAGCTAAAAGATTTAGTTAATATAATATCGAATAAACCACAAAAAAATTGCAAGCTTAGGTTTGCGATTTTTATTAGTTTCAATTTAAAGTAATTTAGGTTATAATATAAAAGGGATGAGCCGATGTCGTTGACATCAAAAAAAAGCGGGCGAACAGTCAAAATGTCGCTTTTTTATTTGGAAAATTTGAAAAGTCAAAAGTTTTAAAAATTTTCGTAAAAAATAAAAAAAGATATAGACATTTATTTTTTCTCATGATAATATTTTTATTGTCTTGATAAAAGACAAAAAATTGAAGATTCGCACAAATATTACTTGGCTTTTTAGCTCAGTTGGTAGAGCAACCGGCTGTTAACCGGTTTGTCACAGGTTCAAGTCCTGTAAAAGCCGCCATTTTATATTTGGCCTGTTGGTGAAGCGGTAAACACACACGGTTTTCATCCGTGGATACACGGGTTCGAACCCCGTACAGGCTACCATTTATTATTATCTTTATATTGGGATGCTAGCTCAGTTGGGAGAGCTCCTGCCTTACAAGCAGGCGGTCAGCGGTTCGAGCCCGTTGCATCCCACCATTTTTATTTTTTAATGCTGACTTAGCTCAGTTGGTAGAGCAACTGACTTGTAATCAGTAGGTCGAGGGTTCAACTCCTTTAGTCAGCACCATTAAAGAAACTAAGAAGACACTTTGGTGTCTTTTTTTATTTTTAAAGTATAATCTAAACAATACTAAAGGAGTTATATGAAAAAACTTTTGGCGATATTTGGGGCAATTACTTTAACAGCGACTGCTAGTACAACAGTTGTCAGTTGTGGAGTTCAATTAGATCCTCAACAAGGGAACTGAACTCCTAGTGACACAAGGTATGGATGAGATTATAATGCTGAGCTAACATTTGCTGATTTGGTAAGTTATTTACGCTATACAGCAAAATTAGGAGTCGATATTAAACCAAGCGATCCTAATAATGAAGCAATTGGTATTCAGCGTAATTTAATTGCTGAAGCAAAACTTAACAATATAATGACCTTATTTAAGTTACTTTCTTATAACTTAGATGCAATGATTGAAACATTAAAGCCTAAAGAGGGTCAACCAGTTTTAATTAACAATCGAGCAGTCTTGAGCTTGGATTTAAGTGCAGACGACAATAACAAAAAGTTAATGGAAAACTTATTTTTGGGAATTGATAATAAAAGTAATTTTGCAAACAAACTAAATCAGGCTTTTAGTGAGACATTAGGGTCTGAACAACACCCCTGAACGCCTTGAAAAACTTTTAATGACTTTAATCAGGAACCAGGAATGTATTTGATTTTACAAGCTAATGGAATTCTTGATCGCAACAATGAATTAGTTAGTGAAGGTATTAGTAGTTCACTTTCAAAAATTAGAGAATTGAGAATATATTTGATTGAGCCAGAAACTTTAAATCAAACTACTGAGCAAATAGCAAATGGAATTTGGGATATCTTTAGAGGATTTGATAAGTTTGTCAATTTAGGATGAACAATTAATAAAAAAGTCAAAGTTGAAACGGAAAAGCAAACCGAAGAAGAAAAATTTGAATATCCGGGATTGATGGTTTCATTTAATATTGGAATCCAATCATGACGTAGATAAGGTTTTCCTTATCTTTTTTATTTTTAATTGAATAATTTTTAATCAAGTGATATTATTTAAAAGTCCAAACATGGCCACAAATTATTTGACTCGTTAGCTCAGCCGGTAGAGCAACTGGCTTTTAACCAGTGGGTCCGGGGTTCGAATCCCCGACGAGTCACCATTATATGCGGGATTGGCGGAATTGGCAGACGCACTAGACTTAGGATCTAGCGTCTTCGACGTAAGGGTTCGAGTCCCTTATCCCGCACCATTGTAGATAAATATACAAAAATACTTTTCGAAGTATTTTTTATTTGAAAAATTGAGTCAAAAGTTTCTTGATATTCTCTCAAAAATGCCTTTACATAGTCATGAAAATAGCATAAAATATATTTAAGACTTTTGTGAACATATCTTGCAGAAATTTAAAGAAATAATTTAATAAAAATATTTAAAAAAACTATTCCATTTTTATTTTTACTATGCTATTATCAAAAAGTCGTCGTTTGACAACACAATGATCTTTGAAAACTAAATAGAACAACAATTGTACAAATCTTGATCAATATCAATTTAATTTGAGTAGACAATATTATATATACAATAAAAAAAGAAACAGTCAGAATCAATTCACATTTTTTCAAATGAGAGTTTGATCCTGGCTCAGGATAAACGCTGGCGGCATGCCTAATACATGCAAGTCGAACGGGGGTGCTTGCACCCCAGTGGCGAACGGGTGAGTAACACGTATCTAATCTACCTTATAGCGGGGGATAGCCTTTGGAAACGAAGGGTAATACCGCATGAGAATTTCATTATCGCATGAGAAGAAATTGAAAGCACCGTTTGGTGCACTATAAGATGAGGATGCGGCGTATTAGCTAGTAGGCGGGGTAAAGGCCCACCTAGGCAATGATACGTAGCCGAACTGAGAGGTTGATCGGCCACATTGGGACTGAGATACGGCCCAGACTCCTACGGGAGGCAGCAGTAGGGAATTTTTCACAATGGACGAAAGTCTGATGAAGCAATGCCGCGTGAGTGATGACGGTCTTCGGATTGTAAAGCTCTGTTGTAAGGGAAGAACACTTAGGAGAGGAAATGCTCTTAAGCTGACGGTACCTTACCAGAAAGCCACGGCTAACTATGTGCCAGCAGCCGCGGTAATACATAGGTGGCAAGCGTTATCCGGATTTATTGGGCGTATAGGGTGCGTAGGCGGATTTGCAAGTTTGAGGTTAAAGCCCGGGGCTCAACCCCGGTTCGCCTTGAAAACTGCAGTTCTAGAATACAAGAGAGGTAAGCGGAATTCCATGTGTAGCGGTGAAATGCGTAGATATATGGAAGAACACCTGTGGCGAAAGCGGCTTACTGGCTTGTTATTGACGCTGAGGCACGAAAGCGTGGGGAGCAAATAGGATTAGATACCCTAGTAGTCCACGCCGTAAACGTTGAGTACTAAGTGTCGGGGGTTATACCTCGGTGCTGCAGCTAACGCATTAAGTACTCCGCCTGAGTAGTATGCTCGCAAGAGTGAAACTCAAAGGAATTGACGGGGACCCGCACAAGTGGTGGAGCATGTGGTTTAATTCGAAGCAACACGAAGAACCTTACCAGGGCTTGACATCCAGTGCAAAGCTACAGAGATGTAGTGGAGGCTAACATTGAGACAGGTGGTGCATGGTTGTCGTCAGTTCGTGCCGTGAGGTGTTGGGTTAAGTCCCGCAACGAACGCAACCCTTGTCGTTAGTTACTAACATTTAGTTGAGGACTTTAACGAGACTGCTAGTGTAAGCTAGAGGAAGGTGGGGATGACGTCAAATCATCATGCCCCTTATGTCCTGGGCTACACACGTGCTACAATGGCAGATACAAAGAGTCGCAATCTCGCGAGGGGGAGCTAATCTCAAAAAGTCTGTCTCAGTTCGGATTGAAGTCTGCAACTCGACTTCATGAAGCCGGAATCACTAGTAATCGCGAATCAGCTATGTCGCGGTGAATACGTTCTCGGGTCTTGTACACACCGCCCGTCACACCACGAGAGTTGGTAATACCAGAAGTAGGTAGCTTAACCGTAAGGAGAGCGCTTCCCAAGGTAGGATTAGCGATTGGGGTGAAGTCGTAACAAGGTATCCGTACGGGAACGTGCGGATGGATCACCTCCTTTCTATGGAGTAAATTTTAAAAAGCAGCGTGAAACTGCTTTGACTGTTTCTGTTCTATTTAGTTTTCAGAGGTTATTAATTTAATCTCTGAAAAGAATTGTTCTTTGAAAACTGAATATTAGATGAAAAAACAATTTTCTTAATTGAATTATATTCAATTATCAAATTTGACATCAGTTATAAAAAAACTAAAATTAATGTTATAAATTGCAAATAGATTTTTTCTAAAAAATAGTAAGAGCATATGGTGAATGCCTTGGAAAATGGAGCCGAAGAAGGACGTGACTACCTGCGAAAAGCATCGGGGAGCTGGAAGTGAGCTTAGATCCGGTGATGTCCGAATGGGGAAACCTAGTACGATTAATCTCGTATTGTCCACAACTGAATACATAGGTTGTGAGATGGGAACCTTGGGAACTGAAACATCTTAGTACCAAGAGGAAAAGAAAATAAATAATGATTCTGTTAGTAGCGGCGAGCGAACGCGGAACAGGCCAAACCAGTCTACGGACTGGGGTTGTAGGACCATAGTTAGAGTTACAAAATTAATGTATAGTAGAAGCGATTGGGAAGTCGCAGCACAGAGGGTGATACTCCCGTATACGAAATGCATTGATCTCGAAATGGATATCCTGAGTACGGCGAAACACGTGAAATTTTGTCGGAATCCGCCGAGACCACTCGGCAAGCCTAAATACTACCATTTTACCGATAGTGAACCAGTACCGTGAGGGAAAGGTGAAAAGTACCCCGAGAGGGGAGTGAAATAGTTCCTGAAACCATATGCTTACAAGAAGATAGAGCCCGTTAATGGGTGATATCGTGCTTTTTGTAGAAAGAGCCGGCGAGTTACTATAACGTGCAAGGTTAACCAGAATATGGGGAGCCGTAGTGAAAGCGAGCCTTAATAGGGCGTTGAGTACGTTGTAGTAGACACGAAACCGGGTGATCTAGCCATGAGCAGGTTGAAGTTAGGGTAAAACCTAATGGAGGACCGAACCTACGTTCGTTGAAAAGACCGAGGATGACTTGTGGCTAGCGGTGAAATTCCAATCGAACCCGGAGATAGCTAGTTCTCCCCGATATATCTTTAAGGATAGCGTCGTAATTAAAACATTGGAGGTAGAGCACTGAATCTATGATGGCTGCACCTAGCGGTACTGAATAGAATTAAACTCCGAATGCCAATGTCCAATTGTACGGCAGTCAGAACATGGGTGATAAGGTCCATGCTCGTGAGGGAAACAGCCCAGATCGTCAGCTAAGGTCCCCAAATGTATACTAAGTGTGTAAGGATGTGAAATTGCACAGACAGCTAGGATGTTGGCTCAGAAGCAGCCATCATTTAAAGAGTGCGTAACAGCTCACTAGTCGAGTGATTTTGCGCCGAAAATGTACCGGGGCTTAAGTATACTACCGAAGCTACGGATTGTACGTAAGTACAGTGGTAGGGGAGCGTTCTAAGGGCGATGAAGTTGGACCGTGAGGACCAGTGGAGCGCTTAGAAGTGATTATGCCGGCATGAGTAACGTTTGAGGGTGAGAATCCCTCATGCTATTTGATCAAGGTTTCCTGGGCAAGGTTCGTCCACCCAGGGTTAGTCAGGACCTAAGGCGAGGCCGATAGGCGTAGTCGATGGACAACAGGTTGATATTCCTGTACCGATTAGTTAGTGATGGAGTGACGGAGAAAGATAGTGTATCCCAGGCGTTGGTTGTCCTGGGCTAAGCGCAAAGGTGGTAGAGTTGGCAAATCCGCTCTATATTCAACATTGAAGCGTGATGGGGAGTGAACGGTTCGCCTAGTAACGAAGTACATGACTCTATGCTTCCAAGAAAAGCTTCTAACTTAATAACTAATCGCCTGTACCTAGAACGAACACACGTGATCAAGGAGAAAATCCTAAGGCAAGCGAGATAACTATAGCTAAGGAACTCTGCAAAATGACTCCGTAACTTCGGAAGAAGGAGTGCTCAACTATGTTGAGCCGCAGTGAAGAGGGAGGGGCAACTGTTTAACAAAAACACAGCTCTCTGCTAAGTCGCAAGACGATGTATAGGGGGTGACACCTGCCCAGTGCCGGAAGGTTAAAAGGAGAAGTCAGCGCAAGCGAAGCTTTGAATTGAAGCCCCGGTGAACGGCGGCCGTAACTATAACGGTCCTAAGGTAGCGAAATTCCTTGTCAGGTAAGTTCTGACCCGCACGAAAGGTGTAATGATCCCTTCGCTGTCTCGGCTATAGACTCGGTGAAATTTTAGTACCGGTGAAGATGCCGGTTACCCGCAACTAGACGGAAAGACCCCGTGGAGCTTTACTATAACTTGATATTGAAATTTGGTGTAACGTGTAGAGGATAGCTGGGAGACATTGAAGCAGTACCGCTAGGGACTGTGGAGTCAACCTTGGAATACCAGCCTCGTTACATTGACTTTCTAACTTGGACCCATTATCTGGGTTGAGGACAGTGTCTGGTGGGTAGTTTGACTGGGGCGGTCGCCTCCTAAAATGTAACGGAGGCGCTCAAAGGTATTCTCAGTATGGTTGGAAATCATACAAAGAGCGCAAAGGTAGAAGAATGCTTAACTGCGAGACTTACAAGTCGAACAGATACGAAAGTAGGACTTAGTGATCCGGCGGTCCCGAGTGGAAGGGCCGTCGCTCAACGGATAAAAGTTACCCCGGGGATAACAGGCTGATCTCCCCCAAGAGTTCACATCGACGGGGAGGTTTGGCACCTCGATGTCGGCTCATCGCATCCTGGAGCTGAAGTCGGTTCCAAGGGTTGGGCTGTTCGCCCATTAAAGCGGTACGCGAGCTGGGTTCAGAACGTCGTGAGACAGTTTGGTCCCTATCTGTTGTGGGCGTAGGAAAATTGAAGAGAGCTGACTCTAGTACGAGAGGACCGAGTTGGACACATCCCTGGTGCTCCAGTTGTCATGCCAATGGCACAGCTGGGTAGCTATATGTGGAAAGGATAATCGCTGAAGGCATCTAAGCGAGAAGCCTCCTTTAAGATGAATTTTCCCATTCGTAAGATGTAAGATCCCATGTAGACCACATGGTTGATAGGATGGATGTGTAAGCGCTGCGAGGCGTTAAGCTAACCATTACTAATAGATCGAGAGAATTTTAGAATAAAATCTATTACTCAACGCACATTTATATAAAAACAATAAATTTTTCAATCTAGTATTCAGTTTTCAAAGAACAATCAAAATTAAGATCTGGTGATAATAGCATAGAGGTCACACCTGTTCCCATACCGAACACAGAAGTTAAGCTCTATTACGGCGACAATATTGCATTTGTGAGAAGATAGCGAGTTGCCAGTTCTAATAAAAGAAACCGAAAGGTTTCTTTTTTAATATGAAGTTTGCTTATAAAAAGAAGAGATGGCTGCAGGAAATGATAAAATTATAATGAAAATATTGAGGAAAAAGATGTACACAAAAAATTTTGATAAATTTATGGATGAATTAAAAACTAGTATAGTTGATTTAGAGTATTACACTGATTTTGATAAGGTTATTAATAATAATAAAAAAGTTAGAAACAAACTTGATATTTTGAATACAATTTTGGGGACACAAGATTCCAAAAAAAGATTATATGATTTGTTGGAAAATAATCCCGATTTGAAAGCTGTTTTGCCAATCTTCATTGCTAAGAGAGAAAAAAACATATTAACAGAAAAGAAACAGTATAATTTTTTGAATATTAGTGATATGGATGCTCAAGAGTTTGTAAATGATACAGGGCTTATCAAACTTATTGAGCAAAAATTACTAACTAATTTTAATGATTTTCAATTGGGTATTGAAGTTGGTTTAGATACCAATGCAAGGAAAAATAGAACAGGTACTCAAATGGTCAAAAAAGTTATTGATTATCTCAATGAAGAAAACATAAATTATAAAATTGAAGTAAACTCCAAATTGTTGGAAAATTTATATAATATTCCTAAATCTGAAATAGATTTAATTTTCAAAGAAAAAGATGCAAAGAAGGTTTTTGATTTTGCTTTTGAAAGAAAAGGTATTTTATATTTGGGTGAAATTAATGCCTATACTGCTGGCGGAAGTAAATTGAATGAAGTGTGCAAGTCATATATTTATTTAAACCAAAAAATTAATTGTTCTTCAAAAATGAGATTCATTTGATTTACAGATGGCATTGGATGAAGAACAGCTAAAAATCAAATTAGAGAGGCATACGAAGAAATAGAAAATTTATTTAACTTGAGTGATTTAGAAAATCATTTAATAGAAGGACTTTTAAAATAATGAAACCAATATTGAAATGAGTTGGAGGTAAATCTCAACTATTAGAGGAATTGAAACATAATATACCAGAAAGTTTTAACAACTATTTTGAACCTTTTTTTGGTGGTGGAGCTTTAGCATTTGAAATAGCTAATAAACCTAAAGTGATGTTCTTATCTGATTTGAATAAGGAACTTGTAGATTTTTATGCTGTAGTTAGAAATAGGCCTTCCGCCTTAATTAAACAAATTGATGAGTTTAAAAAAAGTTATAATGAGTCTCCAGAATTCTTTTATTATGAACTTAGAAATGCTGATAGAGACTTTGATTACAAAAAGAATACTACAAAAGTTTGAAGAGCTGCTAGAACACTTTTTATTAATAAAACATGTTTCAATGGGATGCATCGTGTTAATTCCAAGGGCGAATTTAATGTTCCCTGGAATCAAGAACTTAATGCGCCAAATGTTGTTGATAATGATAATTTAAGACAGGTATCGAAATTTTTAAAATCTTCTAAAGTTGAATGTAGTGACTTTGAAAGTATTTTGAACAAAATAAAACCTAGAGATTTTGTATATATTGACCCACCGTACGATAAAATAAAAAAGGATACGTTCGTTGAATATAATAAAGAAAGTTTTGGAACTTATCATCAAAAAAAATTAGCATTAGTATGTGAAGAAATTGATCGTAAGGGTGCATTTTTTATGGTTTCTAATCACAATACTGAACTAATAAGGGAGATATATAAAAACTATAAAATTGATGTAATTTATGCACGTAGAAGTATTAATTCTAAAGGTGCTGAGCGAGGTAAAGTCGAAGAAGTTTTAATCAAAAATTATTAAACTAGAGTTTTCGCAGATTTTAAATATACATTATTTTAATAATTGTAAGTGATGATATTTTTCTTTATGATAATGTATAATCAATATAAGTCAGAAGGGGTGAATTTATGAACTATAAGGGGAAAACAATTATATTTTCTGATTTAGATTCAACTTTATTACGAAATAATCATTATTTTTCTAAAAAGACTAAACAGGTTGTTAAAGATCTGCATGAGCAAGGTATTTTGTTAGTTCCAATCACAGCAAGATCTACAAAAGATATTTTAGATCAAGGTAAACGTTTGGGTTTAGAAGAAATTGGTGGAATTTGTGCTGGTAATAATGGTTCACAAATTTTTGACTTTAGAAATAAAAAATGAATAGTTAATGAGTTTTTATCTAAAGAATTAGTTAAGGCAGTTTTTGATACATTCTATGAAACATACAAAGCCAAAGTTCATTTTTATGGAGATGACACAACTTATGTTTTTAATGAAGGAAAAATGTCAATGTATTGAGCACAAATGATGGCAACTGATTATGTCGTTGCTGCAAGTGCTGAAGAAATTAATAAGCCAATTTCGCATTTGACAATTGTGTTAAAAAAAGGAACAACAACAGCAGAATCCGAATCTGCTATTAAAGACATTAAAACTAGGTTTGGCAAAAACTCAGATATTCATGTATATACGGAAAGAGTTATTGAAATATGTCCTAAAAATATTAGCAAAGGCTATGCTGTTAAAAAAATTAAAGATTATCTTAAACTAGATGATACTGTCAAAACGTATGCATTTGGTGATGGTCCAAATGATTTTCCAATGTTTGAAGCAGTTGATATGGGAGTAGCTCTTAGCAATGCAATTAGTTCATTAAAAGATATTGCTCAAGATGTTACTGAAGATAGTAACGATGATGATGGAGTTGCTAATTATATTTATAAAAACGTATTAAAATAATTAAAAAAGGAGATATTATGTCAAATATTATTAAAATTACATCAAAAGAACAGTTCGATAAAATTATCGCTACTGAAAAAAATGTATTTGTAGACTTTAATGCCCAATGATGTGGACCATGTAAAATGTTGGCTCCATTCGTTCACCAATTAGCTGAGGAGACTCAAGGTGTAACATTTTTGGATGTTGATGTTGATTCTAATTCCGACCTTGCGTTAGAATATCAAATTATGTCAATTCCGGCATTAATGACTTTTAAAGAAGGAAAAGCTGCTAAAAAACACACAGGGTTTATGGCAAAAAATCAGTTGGAAGAATTTGTAAAATAATTAAAAAAACTTCTTTGTGGAAGTTTTTTTAATTATTAATCTTGATTTATTTTTTTAAAGTGATTAAATAAAAGTGAGAAGAGGTTTTCTTCCGAAAGGAGTTGATAGTATGACATTTGTCCTATTATTAATTACGAAATTGCGGGAATTTAAAATTATATATTAGTATAAAATTTTAAGTTAGGAGAAATATACCAATGTACACTTTCAAGCCTTAGGGCTTATTAAAACTGAATAAAGATTAGCCGCAGAAATGAGGTTGTTAGAAATGGTTTTAAAAACACATAATTTGTTTATAAAGAATATTTTAATTGCTGTAATTGCCAAATGGAGTGATCCAACGATTTAAAAGACTTACATTCATTAAGTCTAATCAGCGATAAATATAATTTAGTAGATTGCTACGGCATATAGATGAAGACTAATCACGGTAGTCAGTCCAAAAATAGTTTCGTAAGCTATTTATTAGCCATTCAAAACTTCTAAATTTATTGTCTGGAAAGAATAGGTAATATATTATGAAAAATATCATGATAAACATATTGCCTTTGTGAAATCGAACACGGTAAAGGTATTGAATAAAGTAAATATTTAATATTAAAAAACAAAACTGAATATTCATATAACGGTTAAACCGTATTTAAATCAACATTATGGTTTAAAAAAGAGGTATGAGTACCTCTTTTTTGTGTTACACATTCTGATCCAAATCTTCACTTTCATCAAAAAATGATGAAAAGAATTCTAATACCTGAAAGCGAAAAATTTTTACATCCTCAATAGTCTCTAATTCAACATCTTCTTCTAATTCGTATTTTGTTTCAAATTCAATATACTCATAGACCAATTTACTTGCACTAAATCATAAAGTATCGACACTTTCTTCTTTTTTGTCCAATTCAACTAAAAAAGTTTTAAACAGTGTCGCTAAATGTTGGACCTCTTCAATTGCAAATTCCTTAAATTCAGTTTCACTTTGCTCATCACTGTTAATAATTTCAATAATACTGGTTTCGCAACTTTGAGCTGCGGCAATTAGCTCCATAAATTCCATTATGTATCTCCTAGTCATATATAAATGATACTAAATAATAGATAAATTGTATATTTTTAATTTGTTATAATTAATAATATAAAGAAATGAGGTAATTCAATGTATAAATTAATTGTAGTAGATGTTGATGGTACAGTATATCGTCATAGTCGGGGAATTCATCCATTGACCAAAGCAGCAATTGCCAAAGCAAAGGAATTAAATATACCAGTTGTTATTGCAACAGGAAGAAACATTTCGACAATTGGAAATATTGCTAAAGAACTTGGCATTATGAATACGGGACTTCCATTTGTAGCACAAAATGGTGGCCAAGTTTTTAGGTTTGAAGCTGATGGACAAATTACCATTGAATATACTAAAATTTTTAAAGATGAAGAGTCTCGTTGAATTTTTGAAATTGCTAAAAAATATAAAGCAAAAGTTTTTGCATATTCAGAAAATGAAAAAGTTGCATATAAAAATGTACGATTTTCTGCTTTTAATATTTTCATGTGAATCCGTAGTCGTCGCAAAATGCTGCGATATAAAAAAAGTGAAGGGTTTGTTTCACCGATTACTAAATTTATTGTTTTTGGGCGAAATGAGCATATGATAAAAATGCGTGCGGAAGCTGAGACTAAGGGTTATTCAGTATTTGCTTTTAGCTATGTTAATGATGCAAAACAAAATATTGAGATTAATCCAATTGGAGTTAATAAAGCAGAAGGATTAAAAAAAGTTATTGAAGAACTTGGCATTACAGCCGATGAAGTTATTTACTTTGGTGATGGGGAAAATGATCTTGATGCAATTAAATGAGCTGGTCATGGAGTAGCTATGGGAAACGCTAATCAGCATATTAAATCATGTGCCAATGCAATAACTTCGCAATGTACTGATGGTGGTGTTGGTCAATATTTATTTGATAATGTATTTAATTTAAAGGAGTCAAACAATGACAAAAGTTAATGAATTTGAAGTAGATTTGCAAAAATTAGAAGAAGAAATTAAGGAAGTACTATTAACTTGTAATTGTGCTGAAGAAGAGGTCAGCGAAATTAATTCATTTAATCTAATGGGTGCTAAGGATAGTGAGTTAGTTCACGCGATGGCTAATGTAACATTGGCATCGAAAACAACCAATATGTTATTAATTTATTCAACTGTTTTTAAAAAATTAATATATATGAAGAATATTGATTAATAAAAATTTTAAAAAATAAAAAGTCTCAAAAAGAGACTTTTTATTTTTTAAAAGCATATAATGAAATTATCGGGTGGGTGTGGTTGGACGAAAGGAATATTGATATGAAACTATTATTAAGTTTAGTTACTGGAGCACTAGTTAGTGGTTCAGTTATTCCTGTTGCATTAATGGGAAGTGCAAATAATCCAAATGAAAAAGTTAATCAAATAAAAGAAAAAAATAGTCCGGATCATCCAGCATGATTCTCTGCATCAAAATATTTTACTCCAAATGGACAAGAGGGAGAAAATGTTATGAAAGTTACTTCGGCATCTCCTCAAATGCCAAGTAAAAAAACCTTTATCTATGACATTGAAACAAATATTAAATATACTAATGTGGAATGAGTTAATGTTCATAATGATTTCAATCCAGTTAATATTTATGATAGATATACTTTAAATGGAATAGACTTTTATAATAGGTCTTATTTTGCTGAATCTCGTGAATTTATAAAACCATATGATGGCGAAGTACGTGAAGAGTTTGGTAATGCAAGTTTTGCTACAAAAGAAGTAATGAATTTTGAGCATGCTTGACCAAGTGATCCTGCTGTGATTCGTTTTAATCTTAGATCAGGAATATCTTATTATAACAAAAATGATAAAGTAGTTTTTCAATTTATCTTTATGACAGATTTAGAAACTTCTAATGTATATGTACCATCAAATTATTACGTTAATATTGGAAATAGAGTGACTATAAGTGGCTTCATTGACGAATAGGTTTTAATATATTTTAAAAATAGCGCATAAAGCGCTATTTTTTTCTTTTTCTAAAAAAATGTTATACAATTATTTAGAAAAAGAAAGGGGCTGATTGCTATGAAAAAGATGATTAAATTAGAACAACTGTCAAATACAGAACAATACTTAATTTTTAAATGATTAGACATAGTAATCGCTCGTTCTAAAAGACATGAAATAGTCTTGGAAACTGAAAGTCTCTCCCTTAAGTAGAAGTCAATTTAATAGACTTCTATTTTGTCGTGCTTAACGATTTTAAATATGTACTTAGATTTAAAAAGGAGAGAGTGAAATGGAAAAAAATAATATTTTGGAAATTAGAAATATCACAAAAGACTATGATGGAAAAGTGGTATTAAAAGGAATAAATTTTAATGTTCATGAGGGAGAATTTATTACTCTTTTAGGACCATCTGGATGTGGGAAAACCACGACTTTAAGAATTATTGGAGGATTTGAAAAGCCTAATAGTGGACAGATTCTTTTTGAAGGAAAAGACCTTTTGGCTATTCCAATTAATAAACGTCAATTCAATACAATTTTTCAATCATATGCTTTATTTCCACATTTAGATGTTTTTGAAAATATTGCGTTTGGGTTGCGCAACAAAAAGACTAAAAATGACATGGTTGAACGTGAAGTCATGAAGCAAATTCGTCAAGTTGGTTTGGAAGGCTTTGAAAACAAAAAAATTATGGACTTATCGGGTGGTCAAAAGCAACGTGTGGCAATTGCTCGTGCATTGGTTATGAAACCAAAAGTCTTGCTTTTAGATGAGCCAATGGCAGCACTGGATGTTCAGCTACGTAAAACAATGCAAGAAGAATTAAAGCGTTTACAACGTGAAATTGGAATTACTTTTATTATGGTCTCTCATGATCAAGAAGAGGCTTTGTCAATGAGTGACCGAATTGTTGTATTAAATAATGGAAATATTCAACAAATTGGAACACCAGAAGAGATTTATAATGAGCCTGAAAATTTATGAGTGGCAAAGTTTGTAGGTTCTTCAAATGTTATTCAAGATGGAAAATTTTTAGAAGATAAGAAAGTCAAATTTGATAGTAAAGTTTTTGATTGTGTTGATACTAACTTTGGAGAAGATGAAGAAAATATTGATATTGTAATTCGCTCAGAAGATATTAAAATTAAGAAACCAAATAATGGTTTCTTCAATGGAACAGTTGTTAACACAACATTTAAAGGAGTATACTCTGAAGTTCTTATTGAAACTAAAAAGGGCCGTTTGTGAAAAGTTCATACAACAGCTAATCACGAAGTTGGTGAAGAGGTTTCAATTAAATGAGGAATTCAAGATATTCATGTTATGTGAAAAGAAATTGACAATTAGCACCAGTAGATAGGAGAAAACTTAATGAAACAAGAAAAAAATCTTGAACTTGAAATTACTGCTGAAAAAACAGTTTTTAATCAAGAAGATTTAGATGAAGCAATTGATGATCAAATTGTTGCTGCAAAACGCAGTAAAATTAAATCTAAAGTTGCTGAATTTAATAAGTCTCTTGGTAAAACCAAGCTTTTCAATTTTAGCAAAGGAAAGATTTGACCAATATTGTTACCGTTCTTTATTGTTATGACAGCATTGGTAATTTTACCTTTAATATCAATTGTGATTTATGCAATTGTTCAGCCAACTGGTGATGCAATTATGTTTAAAATCACAATTGCCAAATTCTTAAAAATGTTTACTGATAGTAATATTATGATTGCCTTATTAATGTCAATTGCTTATGCCTTAGTAGCAGCTTTATTATGCGTGTTCATTGGATATCCAATTGCTTTAATGATGGCCCAAATTCGCTCGCAAATTTTGGCTAAAAACATGTGAGTTTTAATAACAATGCCGATTTGAATTTCGATGTTGTTAAAAGTATTAGGATTGCAAACATTATTTTATTTATTAATGCCTAATGCAATTGGGACACCAATTGCAATTATCATAGGAATGGTTTATATGTTTTTGCCATTCGCAGTTACTCCAATTTACGATTCGTTGGAATCACGTCAAATTGATTTAGAAGAGGCTTCTTTAGATTTGGGTTCATCACCAATGAAAACTTTTTGAACAATTACGGTTAGATCTTCAATGCCTGGTGTATTAACGGGATTTTCTTTAGTAATTGTTCAAGCTTCAACTTCGTTGATCATTGTACATTATATTGGAGATGGAAAAATTCAATTAATTTCCTCAGTCATTGAATCTTATTTCTTAAAAGGAAATGATTTTGGATATGGAGCTGCAATTTCAGTTGTCTTAGCAATTATGATTTTTGCTCTGATGCTGATTATTCGTGGAATTAGTAGCAAATTTGAAATGAAAGGGAAGAAAAAATGAAAAGATTCTTCAAGAGTAGCTACTTCGCAATAGTTATTGCCTTTATATATATTCCAATTTTAGTAATGATTGGTTTCTCATTTAATAGTGGGGAAACAACTGCTTCATGAGTAAATTTCAGTTTTGACTGATACTCAAAGTTTTTTAATAACTCACCGTTTATTAAATCAATTATTACATCACTTTTTGTAGCTGTTGTTTCAACAGTTATTTCTGTAGTGATTGGGACTATGGCAGCTATTGGATTAAGTAGAACAAAAAAGGTTACACAAAAGAGCTGATTTGGGATTGCCAATCTTCCTCTGATTAATGCTGATGTAGTAACCGCTGTATCATTAATGATTGTGTTTTTAATGGCAGGACTTAAATTTGGAATTGTAACTTTAATATTAGCGCATATTTCATTTAACGTACCATATGTATTAATAACTGTTATGCCTCGCTTACGAAAAATAGATAAATCTTTGATTGAAGCGTCATATGATTTAGGAGCTAAAAATACTCAAGTACTATTTAAAGTTATTTTGCCAATTTTAAAACCAGCAATTATTACAGCAACTGCAATCGCATTTGCAATGAGTTTTGATGACTTTATTATTTCTTACTTTACTGGGGGAGATCAAATAAATGTTTCATCATTTATTTATACTGCCAAAAAAATTAAGCCCTATGTTTTTGCTTTTGGAACTATTTTAGTGTTGGTAATTGTTTTGGCAATTATTGGATGAAATGCTGTCACAATGACAAAACAACATCGTTTAGAAGTTAAACAAAAAATTAAAAATGGCTCATATAAAAATTCAAAAATTCAAAAACTAAGAAAAAGTTTAAATGAGCTGATTATTAATACTGAAACTCAAACTGAGATTACTCGAACTTGAAGGATTTCTCTTTGAGCACGCTATTATTTTTTAAAATTCAAAATATGATTAGCTTCAAGTCAACAATATGATAAACGCATTTCACGATTGGAATGAAAACAATATAAGCTAAGATCCGAAATCAATAAAGAAAAGCGTTATTATTCAAGATTGACTAAAGCCGAAAAAAAAGCTCAAAATTTGGAAAAACAATTGTTGTTAACAAAAGCCGATGTTAAAAAGGCTGCAAAATTAACAATTCAAATTGAAAAGCTAGAAATTAAAATTGCATTTTTACGTGATGAAATTGAATGAATTGAACATCGTGATGAAGTAGCCGAAAAAAAGGCTGCAAAAATTACTAAAGAAATTAGGGCATATCAAAAGGATTTAAAAGCCGAAATTAATCCAAGTAAAAAAACCTTAGCATGATACGCTAAAAAAATCAAAGAACTTGAAGATTGAAAAATTGAAGTTGAAGAGGGTAAAAATCATTATCGCTTGCGCATGGTTGTTGAGCAATTAAAAGAACTGAAACAGAAAAATGCTTCATATATTTTGGAACTAAACGATAAGTTACAAATTTTTCATGCAGTTGTTTATTCTCGCAAGTCAATAACAGCGAAGTTTGATAAGCAAATTAGACATGCCAATTCACAAGAAAAGGAAAATTTTTTGCTTGAAAAAAGAGCCGCTTATTTGGAAATGAAAACGACCAAATATGAACAACGTATTTTGAATAAGGAAGTGTACATTCAAAAAGTTCAAGCTCATATTGAGCAAACCAAAGAAAAATTCTTTCCGTCAAATCCTGATACCATTTCACATTCAAAAGGATTTTTAGCACGAAGTTGAAAAATAATTTTGGTAGCCTTTATTGGAACTTCAGCATTTGCTGGATTGACTGTTGCTTATGTGATGAATAATATTTATGATTTGGTTGTTGCCAATTGAGGTGAATATATTGACCCAGCTTTGATCGGAGAATTTGAAAAAGCTAACAATGTTAAAATTAATTATCAGGAGTATGATTCAAATGAAACTTTGTACAACAAACTGTATACTTTCAACTATGATGTGATGGTTCCAAGTGACTATATGGTTCAAAAAATGAGTGAAGAAGGTCGTTTGATGAAACTGGATTATTCGAAGTTAAATGTTCGCGGAACTGTTAATAATGGAGAACTTAACCCAACACCTGAAAGTACTAAAGAAGAGTCTAAACGTCGTGAAATTGAAAGTTCATTATTAGATGTTATGTATCAGTCAAAAGTTAAAGAAACTGAACATAATCAAGCAACATGAGTAAATAATTTAGAAAAAAATGAAGCAATTGCAGGATCAATTTTGGAGTATGCATTACCTTACTTTTGAGGAGATTTGGTGATTGTTGTTAATCCAACTCCAGACAATGTGAATTTCTTGAAAGATAATGGAGTACAGCTAAACGACAAAGGGCAAATTGATAATAATACATTATCGTGAGATATTTTATGAAAAGCTGCAGCTGCTAAAAAACGTGTAGCGTTAAATAGTGATCCCAAAAATATTTTTGCAGCAGCAGCGCAAGTACAATTTCAAAAAGTCAACTTAGATACTAATGCTGAAATTGATCAAGTTAAAGATAAGGTTACTGAGTTGGTTCAATCTAAATCAGTATCTTTAAATGGAGATGACTTAATTAATAAAGTGGCCTTAGGATTTTTTGATTTTGCAATGATGTATAATGGAGATGCAGCATTTGCCAACGCTGTTTATAATGGAGATGCTGAACTTGACGATGAAGAAACTCTTAAAGAACAAAAAGATAGTCAAAAAGATAACGAATTTGTAAGTTATATTTACGGACGCCCAAATGCAGAAACTAATGGTCGTAAAGAAGGAACTAATGTTTTCTCAGATAATGTTGTAATTTCAACAGATACAAGAAATGTTGAATTATCGTACAAGTTTTTAAATTTCTTATTTGAAAAATCAACGCACTTGACAGATTACGCTGGAATCACTTCACCCTTTGTTGAATCAATGGAAGAAATGGTTAGTGAGGAAGGCACATATCGCAATTATGAAAATTTATATAAGCCAATTACTGTGCAAAAAGATGCTGGTTATGATCCCGCTGATAAAAAATTAGCCTTTCAGTATCATGGACGCGTTGACGATTATTTAGTCGACAAATATAATAGTATTGTTGCTGGTAAAAGATAAAAACTTTTTAAACAATGGTCTTTTTAAAAGACAAAACCGCTAAACATTTTATAGCACGAAAAAATTTTTAAAAAAGCAAGGGAGTAGTATTTTTACTACACACTTGTTTTTTTTTTTTTTTTGTTAACATCTATTTTGAACCTTGTTTTTTATAAAAAATACAAAGTTTTAATGGCAAAGGAGTTTAGCTTATGAATTATGAAAAAAAATTATAGTGTCGAGCGCATAAAAAATGCGTGAAAACATAAGCTAAAACTTTTTAGGACCAGATATAAAAGAATAAAAATAAGGGCCTGATATCTTAAAAACGATTTCATAAATACTCGAAAAAGGAAAATCGTTATACCAATTCTATTTTTATTATGTATTAGCATAGCTGCCATATCCGGATATTTTGTTTACCAAGTGAATGCCTCTAAAAAAGTTCAAATCAAAATAGTAGATGCTATTAATTTTGAAAAAGAAGTTAGTACATTCAACAATCAAACTTACATTTTCGAAGAAGATTTTTTGAAAGAATTTGAAAGCAAATTTTCTGAAAATGAAAGTATTAAGCAATTTGAAGTTCTCAAAAAAAGTCAAAATGAAGTAAGCAATAAATTAGTGGAATACGAAGCCATTTTTGAGTTAAATAATGGTTACGAGTGATCTGATAATTCTCCAGCAAAAAAAAGTTTTTCAGTTTTTGTTTTTTTTAATACAGATGTATTAATTGACAGTGACTTAGTTTTTGAAAATATAAAAGAAGTTTTAGATAACCAATACTTTGATTCAATAGAAACAGTCGTTCGAAAAATTTCGCAAATAAGTTTACCATCGGGAGTATCATTTGGAGAAATATCATACTTCAAAAATGATCAAGAAATATATGTAAATTTGCTCAAAGAAAAAAATTATTATTGGCTAGATAAGAGTTCTGAAAGTATAAAAACTTATATTTTCTATCAGAACAAAGATTTTAAAATATTTAAAAAAATACATTTTAGCATTATTAAAAATGAACTAGAAAACTTAATAGAATATTTAAATTCAGAGTCGCCAATATTAAGTGCTGATGACTTGGAAACGAGACTAAGTAGTAGATACAATAATGAAGCTGTATCAGAAGTTAGGATAAAAGATTTGGAAACTAATAATGAAGTTTTTAGTTTTGAGGTAATCCCAAAACTACAAGAAAATTATCAATACGAAAATAATATAGTTTCAAACCAAAGTTTTGAAATTATTATAGAAAAAGGAAAAAGTAAACATGCCGAAATGCTCTAAATGCTCAATAGAAAATGTGGGTCTAATTAATATATCCGTAGGAACTGAAGATTTGTATATAAAAACAGAGATGGTTCTATGCTGAAAATGTTTTAAAAAAGAATACAGAAAACACGATACAAAAAATGTATATATTTTCAAAAGAGAAGAAAAAAAATCTCTTAACAAAAAGAAAGCTTAGTTATTTAATTTGTATTAGAAATAACTAATATAAAAAGGAAACAAAAATGAAAAGTTTGAAATTATGTATTTTGGCAGTTTTCATTTTCATTGGAGTATATGGGTTAGTGATTTTTTATGGACTAAAAAATCAAGCCGATACAAAGATTAATATTGAAAACTTTAAAATTAAATTGGTAGATAGTTTTGGTAAAAAAACTTATAAAGCAAAAACCGGAAAGAATTCTCCAATATACGATATTGAAAAAAGTAACTGAAAAGAAGCCTCATTAAACGCAAAGTATAGTGACACATTTGTAGAAAAGTTTACACAAAAAGATGAGCCTATTTTAATCTACGATGTTCTAATAGAGGCAACACCAAATAACTATTATGCGTGAAACGATACAAACAATCCTTATGACACATTGACTTTTAGTATTAGCATCAAAATCGATGAGCGAAAAGTTATGTTTAAGGAAGAAGTTTTAGAAAGCTTTAAGCAAGACACCAATAATGTTGTCTTTGATTTGCAAGATAATAAATTTGATGACTTCATTTTATTAAAAAACAATAGTGATGAAAAAATTTCGTACAAATATCATGTTAACAAGAACTCTACAAAGAGAGAAGAATCTTTAGTAACGATTGAAGCTGCAATTAAAGACAAACAACGCTACGTTTGAGATGATGGTCTCTACGATAATTATGTTTTTGATTTATTAATAAAGTTTGATAATCGTAAAGAAATTGCTGTTGATGATATTGAAAAAGAGTTACAAAAATTTGATCAAAAACAATTTGAATCTGTTGAAGAAGCTATAAAGTTCTTCAGCGATATAACTTTATTTGATAACAAGGCATTTGTTACAAAAGTTGAATACAACATAAAACAAGATAAAGAAATATTCCTTATGAATCTGTCAATTATATTAGACAAAAATCACAAGTGAAATATCAACCCTGATGAGCTAATAAAGATTTTCAATATCGAAGTAATCGTAAAATCTTTTACAGTATCATTTGAAAGTTTAGACAAAGAAATAAATGAAATTACAAATCAAAAATTGTCAGCTGATCAAACTATATTTGAAATAGAGCAGACTCTTTATCAAAAAGAGTATCTTGTTCATTCATCAATTACAGTTTTGATTAATGAAGAAAATACAATTCAAATAGGATTTACTTTAAGTGAAGAATATAAATGAAAAAATGGGCAAAATAACAAAGTGGAATTGGAAAAGAATTACCAGTTTTACTAAGTATATAAAGGATAAAAATGAAAAAAATATTAACATTAATGGGGGCCGCTTCAATTGTTGCAGGAACAGCAATCGCAGCTCCAAAAGTAGCAAAAAAAATTGACATTTTGCAAAATAATAATGAGCAAAGTGAAATATCAAAAGCAAATGAAAAAAACACATTGACATTTTCAGAAGTTAAAAAACAAATTAACAATTTATCAAATATGACATACAACAGTTTTGATTTAGCCAAAAGTGCCTTTGAAAATCTTAGCAATAATTTCATGAAGGTAGAAGCTCAAATTAACGAAACCACAATTAAGGAAAACTCAAAAGCGAATGGTTATTACATTTTTGACATTAACGTCACTCCCATAAGCGAAAGCTCTTGAGAAAATGATGAAAAATCAACAATAAAATTTACAACAGCAGTAAAAGTTGATGAAAGAAATGTTTATACAGAATCTGAGGTTAAGGAAACAATTAGTTTATATTTGCAAAATAGCTTTGCGAAAAGTGGACCTAAAACAGTATTGGATGTTAAAAAAACACTTTTGAGAATTGCTAACTCAACAAATGATATTTTGCCTTCAAAAGACATCATTATAAATAAAATTGTGAGTGGTGACTTAAACGAGCAAGATATAAATCTGCCAGTAAATGAAGTAGTTAATTTTAGTATTAGTGTTTCTTTAAAAGATGACTTTAAATGAGAAGATACTAAAAATGGAGCCGTAAAAGTATTAGAAATTGAACAACGAGTTGACGGTAGAGAAGATATTGATTTTTCTAAAGAAGTTGAAGAAATCAAAGTGAAATTTCTTGAAGGACAGTACAATTCAGTTGATGAGTTTAAAAAAGAAATCGCTGCTCATAAATCTTTAAACAATAATGGAATTAGCTATTTGTTAAAGGAAAACTCTGACAATAATACTTCTGTTCCGATAGCATTAATTGATTCAACAATTGAAGCAACAATAGATGCTAAAAAATATAGATGATTGGGAGAACCTGATGATAATGGAAATAAGGAGTTCAAGCTAAATTCAGTCAAAATTGATAATCGAGTTGAGACATCTTACAAAGAAATTCAAAAACAAATAAATGATTTCATACTTAATAGTAATAAGCAGTATGAGTCTGCTCCAGAACTATACAATGACATTAACAAAAATTTAAATTTTGATGATAAAGGTGCAATAATTACAACTTTGGAATATGATGAAAAAACCAATACTCTAAAAATGTTCGTTATATTGAACCAAATGAATAAGTGAACTAATGCCGAGCCAGAACTTATTAATGGAACATCAAATACTGCCTCTTTTGAAATCAACAATATAACTTTTATTAATAAGAGTGTGAATCCGACAGCTTTATTGGAAGAGTTTTCAACATATATGAACGAGATGAGTAACATTGAAAATAATAATGACATTGAAGCAAAAGTTAAAACATATTTAGAAAATTCTAAATTTAAAGAGCAATTAGATTTAGTAGAAAATAGTATTAATATAGAAGGCGACTTTGAAAAAGAGTTGGAAGTTATTCTTTCAGTTTCATTTAAATTGCGAGATGAATTTAAATGAACTGAGGGTACGCAAACTGGAAATCAAATTGATATTACAAAGCTTTTATCAAAGTAAAAAGGAAAAAATAAAGTGAAATATATATTAAAAATTTTATATTCGAGTATTATTATCGCCCCGGCATCACTAAGTTTGTTTAGCACACAGATGGAACAGCAAAATGAAGGTACATCTACTGAGAAACAACTTCAAAAAGTCAGTTTTACAGATATTCGAAATCAGTTTATTGAAAATTTCAATGACACTAAAAGTTATGCGAATATAGATCAGGCAATTAAAGCAATCACTGACTTTCCAAAACTGGCAATGATCAATACGGTTATTGTTGAATCTGTTAATCCAATTTTTAGCAATTCATCTATTATTAACAACTATGTAGCATTTGATGTAAAACTAAGTTTGGTTGATAAAATAACAACAACTTGAGATGTTCCTGGTTATGAACAAACTTTTACACTAACTACTTACGTTGATAATCGCCATCTGATTAATGAAAAAGATTATGAAAAAAATTTAAACGAATATATAACCAAAGAACAAGACTTTTTCAAAAGTCCTCTTGAAGCCAAAAAACATATTTTAAAATACAATAAAAGTAGAACTAGTGACACTTTGATTACGAATATTGTTCCTGAAGAAAAAATTTCTGTGGAATCTGATAAAGTTTATAAGCAAAAATATGAGCTAACAATTATAGCCATGGATGGATATAAATGAGCATCAGACACGAGCATGATTAAAATAAGCGTTGTAGTTCAAATTGATAGTAGAGATTATGTAGATTCTGAAGAAGTTTATAATAACCTTCAAAAAAGTGTAGCGGAAACTTTTAATTCTGTTGCTAATGCTCAACAAGCAATTGAAAATTCCGCAAAAGCACTTGGAGTTAAGAATATTAAATCCGTTTACGAAGGCGAATCAAAAACAATATATGGCGATGTTATTTTTGCAGTCACAGTTTCAATTGAGGATGACTATAAGTGAAAAGACGGTAAAACTGAGGATAAGACATATAAAATTACAGCTTCGATTGATGAAAGAACTGTAATTAGCCTAGCAAATATTGAAAGCAGCTTAAATATATTTGTAAAATCTAAAGGACATTTGAGCAGTTCAGAAGAAGTGATTAGTGTGATCAAAAAATTCGAATATAGTGGAATTAAAAATATTAGAGCAGAAGTTTCTAAAATACATCAAAGAGAATTGACAGCAAATACTTTTAAAATCACTTTTGATCTTGATTTTGACTATAAGTTAAATGATAATGAAGAACCAACATTTTACAGTACCTTTAGTTATGCTCAATTAATTGATTTAAAAAATGCTGAAGCAGAACTTATTTCAAATCTTAAACTAAAAGAATTTTATGAAACGCCTGAAGAAGTTATTGAGCAAATTCAGCTTACAAGTATAACAGGTGTCAAGCAAATTGAAGTAAAAGAAGTTTCAAATAGTAAATCAGTTATTAATGCTACATTCAAAGTACAACTAACAGCTGATGAAGGGTATTTGTTTAGTGATATGAAAAATATAGCTGAAATTGAAGTAAATCAAAATTATGCAAAAATAATTAATACAGCAGATGTACAAGCAAAATTACAAGATCATTTGAATCAACTTAACTTTGAAAGAGAAGTCGACATTATAAATGAAATTGAGACAAGATTTGTATATCAAGGACTTGAAAATTTTAAAGTTACAAATTCTCGTAGTGCGGTTGCAAAAAGTTTAACAGTAACTTTTGATACAACAGCCGGATACCAAATGAATAAAAATAATTTGAAAGAAATTACAGTTGAAAAAGAATATGCTGTTATATTAGAAATTGCAAAAATTAAGGCAGATCTGGATAACTACTTAAGTGGTTTTCAATTTGAAACTTCAAATGCAATAGTTAATAAAATTGAAACAGAATTTAAATATACGGGAATTAAAAAGTTTACTGTAATTGAATCAACGTCATCAATAAACAAGCAATTTTTAGTCACAATTGAAACTGAAACTGGCTATACAACTGAAAAGGGCAGCGAGAACAAATTTGTTATTGAAAAAGAATATGCGATTTTGTTGGAAACTTCAAAAATTGAAACAAGTTTAAAAGATTATTTGGCCAACAAAAGCTACGAAACAGCTGAACAAATTGTCGCAGCAATTGAAACAGAATTTAAGTATAAGGGAATCGAAAATCTCAAAGCGACTTACTCAAAAGCAGCTGTTACAAAAACATTTGCAGTGACATTCGATACAGCAAATGGATATGCTCTTTTAAAGGGAAACTTAAATAGTTTCACTGTTGATAAGAGTTATGTAAAACGTATTGGAACTGACACTGTTTCTAACTCTGTAAAATCAAAAATAGGCGAACAAAGTTTTAAAGGCCGAAGCATATTCTTTGATTTCTTAATGAAAATTGATGATCCAATGTACAAAATAACTGACATTAAAATTAATGAGGAAAGTGAAACAAATTTTGAAATTGTATTTGAAACTAAGCCAGGTTTTGAACTTTTAAGTAACCAAAAAAATTCTTTCCAAATTGCTACAAATATAAATTATGAATATAAAGACATTCAGACAACAGATGTAAAAAATGATTTTTCCGTATCATACAATAATCAGCTTTATATCTTTTCAAATGAGGATGGAAAAACGGTCATTCATACTTATAATTCAAACCGAGAATATAAAGAAATCGGCACATTGAGCGAAACAACAAACATTGCAAAAGTATATAACAATAAAATTTACATTGGAGCAGCAAATGGAAAAGTGTACTCAATGGATAAGGACAATGAGATAAAAGCTCTTGATCAAGGGACAAGTAATAACAAGATTGTAAGTATGCAGATATTCAATAACAAGTTATACTTTTTAAGTTTAAATAGAAAAGCTTATACAATTGATTCAACAAATAAGGTTCAAGAAAAAAGTTGAGGGGGTAGTTATACAAGAACTATCTACAATATGTTAGCTACCGAAGATGCTATTTGATTTAATACAATAAATACCGACACATATCCAATGTTTTATGAGGACAAAAATAACTCACCAAACACAGGAACTATTAGAAATATAACTAGTCAAAATTTTGGTTCTATTAGAAAACAGTTTGCAGTAAGCGAAACATTTAAAGATGTCACTTTTTACTCAACTGGTATAGGAAATGATGGTGTTAGATCAATTGTTAATGGTGCTAGTTCAGCGAAAGAAGTAAGCAACTCACCAATTATAAATAAAATTAATGTACCTGCTACAAAATTTGTTCAATTGGGTAATAATCTATTTTTTAGCACAGAAAACTCTGCTAATATTTATCAGATAAAAGGTGATGCACTCTCAAAAGTTCAAAGCGCAACTTTTGCAGTTAACAAAAACTTTAATTCATTTGAAAATGTAATGGGTGAGTTATATTTCATTGGCGACAATTATATTGGAATTAGAGATTCTAATATAACGTTAAAAATATAGCTCTATGAATATAAAAAAATTATGATTATCTAATCATAATTTTTTTATATTCATAATACAATTCAAGATAACTTATATATAATATAATGAGCGATTAAATAATATACTTTGAATTAAAAAGACTAAAGTTAAATAGTTTAGCAAATTTTGTTGGGTGTTAATTTAGTTTTTATTTTGTCAATTTTTCAAAACTTGTGTTAAATTACAGTTACATTAATTTTTAAAAAATACTTAAATTTTTAGTAAATTTTAATATGTAATATGGGAATCAATAAAATACTAAAATACCTCACAAATTTGCAAATATTATTATGCTAAAAAGCCGAAAATCTGCTGTAATTCATGTACGAATATTAATTGAAGATGGGCGAAACACTTTTTAAAAATTTTTGTCAATTTTCTTAAGTACTTTAAAAATAAGAAAACCTTGTTTTGCTTCAATAGATAATAAATTAAAAATTACTGCACTTCTTAATTAATTATAAAATATTCAAGCGTAATAATTTGTAAAAATAGCGTGGATATAAGTTTTTTGGTTAAGACACTTGGAATATGAGTAATATTTATTTATACTTATAAAGTACATTATATGGCACCATGGCCAAGTGGCTAAGGCGTGGGTCTGCAACACCCTGATCGTCGGTTCGAATCCGATTGGTGCCTCCAATTTGTTAAAATATAGATAGCATTACGGTGCTATTTTTGTTTTTAAAATCATTAATATTTTTTAATTAATTTGTAAAAAACTATTGTATTTAATTCAAATGTTTTGCTATAATATAAAAGTCGCTAATAATGGCTTTGGTGACCAATAACAATGAAGGCATTTATTATACACGCGCCCGTAGATCAATTGGATAGATCGTTTGACTACGGATCAAAAGGTTAGGGGTTCGAGTCCCTTCGGGCGCACCACTTTTTATTAGAAACGCCAATTGATGTTGTTATTGAAGATTTAAATATTTATGATAACACCATTGTTATCGGGAAGTGGCTCAGCTTGGTAGAGCATTCGGTTTGGGACCGAAGGGTCGCAGGTTCGAATCCTGTCTTCCCGACCATTTAAATGGGCCCTTAGCTCAGCTGGGAGAGCACCTGCCTTGCACGCAGGGGGTCGACGGTTCGATCCCGTTAGGGTCCACCATTTTTATTATTATTTTTGGCGGGATAGCTCAGTTGGTTAGAGCGTTCGGTTCATACCCGAAAGGTCCCGAGTTCAAGTCTCGGTCCCGCTACCATTATTTATAAGGACCTTTAGCTCAGTTGGTTAGAGCATCCGGCTCATAACCGGACGGTCATTGGTTCAAGTCCAATAAGGTCCACCATCATTGAAATTAAAAATGTTGGTGATGTGGATACCGGACAAAATAATCACGGAAGATTACCCAAGTCCGGCTGAAGGGATCGGTCTTGAAAACCGAGAGTCGGGGAAACCCGAGCGGGGGTTCGAATCCCTCATCTTCCGCCATTTTAAAAACAAACAAGGTAACGCGGGGTGGAGCAGTTGGTAGCTCGTCGGGCTCATAACCCGAAGGTCGCAGGTTCAAGTCCTGTCCCCGCAACCATTTGGCCCCATAGCGAAGTTGGTTATCGCGCCTCCCTGTCACGGAGGAGATCACGAGTTCGAGTCTCGTTGGGGTCGCCATTAATGGTCGTGTAGCTCAGTTGGTAGAGCAGCAGATTGAAGCTCTGCGTGTCGGCGGTTCAACTCCGTCCACGACCACCATTGAAATATAAAATTAGTGACTGAGGTCACTTTTTATTTAACAATTTGAATTTTAAAAACAAACCATTATGTTGTATTTTTAAAGAAATAGGGTAAATAATTACTTTAGACAATAGATATTAGTTGGTATGCAAGTAGTTTTGGCTTTTTTAGCTAAAACTACTTGCTTTTTTTTTTTTTTTTTGAAAAAATATATATATTATACTGAAAGGCCAATGGTAGTGAAAAAGATATTTATATGAGCTACAACATTAACGGTTTTTTTGGCATCATTTTTGGGAGTTTTTGCATATTTCAATATTAGTCATATTAGTGGGCGTAATGTATATTTATCTGGATTTAAAAATCAGGGTCATGTGAATAACAATGACTATCATGCTTTCTTTGCTGATGAAGCCGATAATATGGCACTTTACAAGCCTACAGAACTATCAAAAGATATAAATAATGCAAAGTTTTATGGAAACTTTGACTCTTATAAGTATGCATATAAGCCTGATATAAATCTTAATGCTTGAAAAAATGATAATGTAAATACACAAATTGTTTTTACTAACAAAGTAGACATAGACAATGAAGGTGTTGAAATAAAAATTCAAAATGAAGAAGAACTAAGCAACAAAAAAGTTTATATAAAGTATGGATTCAATGATTTTGTCTATGCTTCAAAAAATTACAATAATAAACTAAGAATTTTAAACCCGTCTGGAGTTCATGAAACTTTATTAGTGCCTGAAAAAATGACAGAAAAAAAAGTACTTAACAATGTTGTGGCAAATAAAGTAAATGTTGCTTATTTTAGAATTCTGACAACTCCTCAAACAGAAGCACAGTCAGTAAAGATAAAAGTGAATATTGAAAAAAATGGCACAGTTCTTACAACTAACACAATTTATTTAAACATCAGTGAATATTGTTTACCAACTGAAGACTTTGAAACATCAGTTTTTGCCTTTTCAAATTTTTCACGAGCAGCTAACTATTGACAGCAAGGTCAAATCCCCAAAGAAATAAAAGATCCTACTAATCCTTTGGAATTCATAAATCATACATGACGTTATCTAGAAGAAGAATATAAGTATATGGCTCAAGTTCAAAAACATACATCGTTTATTTCAAATATTGTTCCAGTTATTGATCCATCAAATTTAGATAAATATTATTGAACATCAGAGTCAATTAATATGTCATTAATGGAATGAAGACGATCAGCGGATGGCAAAATTTACGCGACTGAAAGAAGCTGAGAGGCATTAAAATTTTATTTAGAAAAAATGTATGAAATAGGGATGCGAAAATTTTATATGCAAGGGTTTCAATCAAGCTGAGCTCTAAACTCAGATTCATTTTACGTTTATGATGAAGTTTTAAAAAAACATATCAAAATTCCATTTGGATCAGGAATTGAGGGTAATCAAAATATGAAAATGATTCTTGATCAAATTACTGAAAAACGTCAAAGCAAATTTATTGATACCCCTGATATGGAATACATTATTTATACTGATGAAAAATCAACTGTTGTTAATGCTGATATTATTGCATGACTAGACGAATATGACAAAACACGTTCAAATTACAAATTTGCAATGAGTGCATGAGAACGCGATATTGACTATAGTAACATTACTAAATTATATAATGCGGATATGATTTGAATTTACTTTTTAGATGTCTATAACGAAAATAACGCCAATTTTTCAGCCTTTGTAAAAGAACGAAAAAAACTTGGCAAACAAACTGGGCAGTACTTCTTAGATGCTGACAACTCGTTTAATTTGACAAGAGCTGAACCGGGAATAAACTCTTACTTATTATTAGCATTATCAAAAGAAAATGCTGGACATTATATGAAATATTCTTTAAATGCATGAAATCCAAAATTTGCTACTTGATCTTCAGACTATGAGGAACGTGATGAGTATGGAGGTCCAAAAGAAATTCAATATTTATCAGGAGATACATTATTAGCTTATCCCGCATATTCACCAGAAAATGCTCCTAAACAGGGCAACATTGAATTTATTCCAAGCGTTCGATTAGAAGCATTAATTCAAGGTTCAAACTTGGTCAAAAAGCTTAACTTTTTAAGAAGCAATAATTATATGTCAGAAAAGGAATACTACAAAATATATGAGAATATAGATATTCGAAATAAGAATTCCAAAATCATGAGTAACCAGAAGTTTAATTTAAACTATAGAGACACTAGTTTGCTTAACGAAATTAACAAAAATTTCAAACTGAATTCAAGCATTTTAAAAATGTTTTCACCAAAGGCTAAAAATGATGAAACTACCGCTTACAAAGTAATTCGCAATTACGTAGATACATTTAACAAGAAAGGATAGATATGACTAATTTTTATTCACTAATTACAGAGCTATTTCTTTTATTAGCACTAGTATTATTTGTAATTAGTTCTTTTTATCTTGGCGTAAATTTTATTAAATTTTGATTAGCAAAAGATGATAAAGAATTTTCATGGCCATTTTTATGTCTTACGATTGGTTTTGGCATTTTCATTATTGTAGCAATTATTAAAGGAAGTATATGAACATACTCTCCCACTTTTTTTGGATATGATATTACGAATGAGTATACTGTCAAAAAACAAATTGTATGATCTTTGATAGCTTTTAGCCTTGAACTGTTATTTATTGGCTATATTTTATTTTTTGACAAGTACTTTTTTTGCATAGTTAATGGTAACCAAGAGCCCAGAATTTGTGGTTCTAAGCCTCTTAAAAAATCAAAACGTTACTTTTTTAAAAAAACCAAAATTGCTCAAAAAATGGCAAGCCTAAACAAAATCAAAAATAAATAACAGAAACCTTAAAAGTAAAACTTATTTGACTTTTTGTTTTGTATTTTATCTTCACTGATTATAATGGAAAAAAACTCTAAAATTGATATGATTATATAGAAATATAGAAAATCATGAGGAACTTTATGGAAGTTATTATTGTTAAGGACAATCAGGAAGCAGGAACTGTAGCTGCAAATATTATTGCAGAAAGAATTAAACAAAATCCGAAAATTGTTTTGGGATTAGCAACAGGGTCCACTCCAATCACAACCTACCAAACTTTAGTGAAAAAGTGTCAAGAAGATAATTTGGATTTTAGCAGAATAACAACTTTTAATTTGGATGAATACAAAGGTTTACTGCCAACCCACGAACAGTCTTATCGTTATTTTATGAATCAAAATTTATTTGACCACATTAATATTAATAAAGCTCAAACTTTTATACCTTCGGGAATTGACCTACAAGATCCAGAACAATATGATAATAGTATTGAATCTGCAGGGGGAATTGATTTACAGTTGCTAGGATTAGGAGTTAATGGTCATGTCGGTTTTAATGAACCGGGGACAAGTTTTGACTCAAAAACAGCGGTTGTTGATTTGGCACAATCAACTATTAGTTCAAATTCTCGTTTCTTTTCTACTAAAGAAGAAGTTCCGACTCAAGCTGTATCTATGGGTTTAGCATCAATTATGAATGCAAAAGAGATACTTTTAATTGCTACAGGATCAAATAAAGCAGAGGCTGTTTATCATTTAGTAAAAGGCAAAGTTACTGAACAATGACCATGCTCAATTTTACAAAAACATTCCAATACCACAATTATTATTGATAAAAAAGCAGCAAGTTTGCTAGAAAAATAATATTTTTAATATTATTTTAAGAGGGTATAATAATGCTTAGAACTAATAAAAAAAAGATATTATATATAAATAATTTTGAAACTCCTTTGGGAGAAATGATAAGTATCACTGATAATAATTATTTGTTTTTTTTAAAATTTCGTAATCAAATAAACGAGATTCCAAAGTTTAAGAAATTTGAGCAAGGTTTTCAAACAACATTAAAACAAGCAACCACAAAAATTTCGCTTTTGGTTGAAAAAGAAATTAAAGAGTATTTTATAAATCCTAAAAAAATATTTACTATTCCAATCTTTTACCAGGGAAGTGAATTTCAAATACAAGTTTGGAATCAACTGCTGCTAATTAAGTCGGGTATGACTTTAAGTTATCAAGAATTAGGACTAAAAATTAAAAAACCAAATGCACAAAGAGCAATTGGAAATTGTGTTGGAGCAAACCATTTTACAATTATTGTTCCTTGTCATCGGGTGATTCGTAGTAATGGGCAACTTGGCGGATATAATGGTGGAATTGAGCGAAAGCGTTGATTATTAGATTACGAAAAAAGCAAAGAAGATATTCTTCAAGATTAAAGAAATATTTTGAGTTATCGTAAACATGATGTTGCAAAAAAAGAATGAAAATTTAAAAAGCACATCATAATAATTAGTGTGCTTTTTAATACTCAACTTTATTTTTTCAGAAAAATAGTTTATTTGTTTTTATATGATATATTTGACAGTTAGTATACTAGTTATTTTTTGCTGATCTATATTTTTTTAATGCTATCAAAAAAATAAATGGATTGAGACTAAAAAAACTTAATCAAAATATTTTTTTAGGTTTGTTTAAGTATTTAGAAATTACAAAACATATTATTTCAAAAATAGAGACTGTTATCATTGTTATCATTATAAAAATATTTGAATAAACATAGCCATCAAAGATTGAAAACTTTTCGTCAACAACATAATCTTTTAACTGGTATTTTAACAATAGTAAAATAATAGAACAAACAATTGATGTTGAAAAAATCATTAATAAAAAACTAATAAAATCGCTGAAAGTATACTTTGCAGAACTAAAAAAGTTTTTGCTTAAAATCCTTGCGTGTAAATACAAAAGAATAAAGTCTATTAGAATAGTCAATGTAATATTAAGTATTATGAATTTAACATATTTTAGTAATGAATAATTTATACTCAAAATAATTTTAATAGCTACAAGGCTAACTATTACTAAACTTAAAATATTGAGCATAATGTCATAATACATAACTTTGGAGTTAGTTAAATTTGAATCAAGTTTTATTTTTTTAATAAGAAACCAGTATCACATGTAATTAAGCAAAAATGATAGACCTGTTATTACAAAGGGCGATAATATCTTGAAATAAACTGAAGCATCAAAAACTAATGCAAAAATTAAATATTCTAAAAAATTTAGAGATGTTAAAATACTTAAATTCAGTAGGGAATTGACTTTTAATTTATTGGTCATAGCATCCTGTCATTATTCCAATTCACAACATTCTAACAACAACTCCACTACTATTTTCTCAAAACTTTTTAGCAACCAAGCATGTTGCTATTTCAAGCAATATTGCCCCTCCTAAAATAATTCCACCCTTTAGTACCTTTGGTAGAAATATTTTAAGTAACTTTACAACTGTACCTACTGAAACTCCTTTTGTAGGATTTAATCCAGGATTGCCATTTAGCTTCAAGGTTTCTCAGTCGAAGAAAATTTTATAACCTCATCAGTAATATTCAACATCATTTCTTGGAGATGAATATTGACTTAAAATTTTGTATGTAGATTCATTTTCTGACAAGTATTTTAAAAGTTTTTCAACTTTAAGAGTGTTAGACAGTTCACCGTTTTGCTCTAAATAAAGTTTTCTATTAAAGTCAATAATATCAATGTCTTTGGCATTTTTTAGTGTCACATTTTTTCTTTCAATATTGTTAATAGAATTGTTAAAATATAATAATGGCGAAATACTTAATCCTATTGCAGAAGAAAACATTAATAATGTTTTTGGCATAAAGTCTCTCCAAATCACCGCCCGCCCGCCCAATTAATTGATGTGTCTGTTCTCAATTAAATTATCTCTCTAAAATTCTAAACTATAATTTTATTAATGAACTCAAAACTGATTGTAGCTTTTTTAAATACCTATTTGATAAATAAATATTAAATCAATCCGTTATATGGCAGCAAGAGAAAAATCTAATGAAGATCCAAGGCGTTAAATTTCATTAGACATCTATTTTTGCATGTAAAGTCATTTGAACTTTTACAAATAAAAGTGAAAATGGTCAAGCAGTAATTGAGCCTTTAGAATTTGCATTTAATATAACTAAAATGCTTCATATTTTGGATTAAAATGTTCCAACTTTTTTTATTATAAAATATTTTAAGAGTAACGAGGTCGTTGAAGAATTTAAATATAATTAATAGGTAATAAAAAGTTATTATCGAAAAATAATTTCCTAAATAAAATAATTTAATCAAAATTAGAAAGATAGTCTAAATAGGAAAGAATTTGTCATTGTTAATAAACGTAGAGAAAATAGCTACAAATTCGCTGGTATAAAAATTTAAATATATGGTTTTGCAGGACAAAAAATAACCGCTACTTGTATACTTACAGATGAAAATATATTATTTAAAAAAGCTGTAAAATAATTTGAGATTAAGTTTGGTAAAATGTATCAAAATATTGCTAATATGTTGATTTGTAAAATATTTAACTAAAGAAGTATATGAAAATTTACTCTTTAGGTAGTATCAAGTAAAAGTCTGAAAAATTTAATTTAAAAGTAAATATTAAAAAGGACAAAATATTTTACATCAATACTGATCATACTTTTCCAAAAATATTTAACTTACTCCTAAGACTTTTAGAGATCAAAAATAAGATTTGTAGGTTTTAATTGATTGATTAGTTCCTCATAAAATTTTAAAGAGATTATTTTGTTTAATTCAAGTATACATGCAAAAATGCTGATCGATAAATATATTAAAGAATACCCTTTATTCATGTATTGATGGTAAATATTTAAATAACTAAGAATTGTTGCGTAACGAAATTAATAAATGAGATAACTCATTTTGTAAAATTTCTTTTAATAATTAGTAGCAATAAAAAATATAATTCTTGAAAAATAAATATTTTCTACTAATTAAGAAATAAAATGATTTATATTTACAGGCTTTTAAACAATTAATTTCCAAAAGAAATCTATAAGTTATATAATCTATAAGAAAGTCAAAATATAGAGGGAATATTATTATGAGAAATAAAGTTATTTTTGGGAATTGAAAAATGAATGGAACAAATGCTGCTGTTAAGGAGTTTTTAAAAGCAGTTGATCAAAGTGCTAATAATAGCGAAGTTATTGCAGGATTAGGATTACCTTTTACAGCATTATCAACAGGAATTACAAATGCAAAAAACGTTAAAATTGCTGCTCAAAATGTCCACTTTGAAAAAAACGGAGCATTTACTGGTGAAATCTCAATTGAAATGTTGCAAGAAATTGGAGTTGAATACGTAATTATTGGACATTCAGAAAGACGTGAAATGTTTAATGAAACTGATGCAACAGTTAATGCTAAAGCAAAAGCTATTTTACAAGCAAATATGATTCCACTAGTATGCTGTGGAGAAACATTGGCAACAAAAGAAGCTGGAAAAACGATTGAATGAGTAAATGGACAAATTAAAGCTGCCTATGAAGGAATAACAGCAACTGATGCCATTAAAACAATTATTGCTTATGAGCCAATTTGAGCAATTGGGACAGGTAAAACAGCAACTAGTCAAGATGCTGAAGAAGTATGTAAAGCGATTCGTCAAAACTTGGCAACAATTTATAATCAACAAACAGCTGATCAAATTACAATTCAATATGGTGGATCAGTAAAACCAGATAACATTAAAGAATTAATGTCAATGCCAAATATTGACGGAGCTTTAGTTGGTGGAGCATCACTATTAGCAAACGATTATTTAGCATTAGTTAACTATAATAAATAATCTAGTTAGGAAAATTTCGATGAACAATATTAAATTATTAGTATTAGATATGGATGGAACAAGTTACTATAAAATGGGAGAAATCGTGCCAGACAATATTGAGCCAATTAAAAAGGCCCAAGACCAAGGAGTTGGTGTAATGTTTGTAACAGGACGCCCAGTATTAGCAAAGCAAAATAATTTAGAAGGCCACGGGTTGGTTCGTAACCACGCAATCATTGCAGGCTGTAATGGTGCTTGTATTTATGATTTGCAACAACAAAAAGTTTTGGCATCTAATCCAATTGATGCAAAGGATGCGCAATATGTTTTTGAATTAGCAAAGCAACCTGAATTTGCTGGAACACAAATTTGAGGATATGTTGATGATTTGAAAAATGTTGTCGTTCAATATCGTAACGACAAAATGTATTTTGGAGAAGCAGAATTTTTTGATGGAAAAATTCAGCAATATGATGAAGTTTCTAAAAATTTTGATTTTAAGTTTTTTAAATTATTAGCACTAGGAGCAAAACCAGGATTTGTTCAAAAATTAAGAGAACAAACTAATCTTGAAATTGCTTCAGGAGATGATGTTGTAGCAGAAATTAACGCTACCGGAATTAATAAACGTTTTGCGCTTGATTGGTTTAGTGAATACCTAAATATTCCAATTGCTAATATGATGGCTGTTGGAGATGGAATGAATGATTATTCAATGATTAAACACGCCGGAATTGGCGTGGCAATGTCAAACTCAGTTCAAAATATTAAAGATATTGCTGATCTTTATATTGATATTCATGGACATGATGCAGCAGTTAAGCATTTAATTGAAAAATATATTTTAAAATAGAAGAAGAGAGAAATACAATGCAAGTTAAAAAACCCGTAATATTAGCAATTTTAGATGGTTGAGGGATTGAGGTTCAAACTCCTGGAAATGCCATTGCCAATGCTGATATGAAATTTGTAAAAGAAATGTTAACAAAATATCCGCATGTTGAAGCTCATGCTTCAGGAGAATGAGTTGGTTTACCAGAAGGTCAAATGGGAAATTCTGAAGTTGGCCACATTCATTTGGGAGCAGGTAGAATTAATTTTGAGTCTTTAGCAAAGTTAAACAATGAAGTTAAGACTAATAAAATTGCTACAAATCTAGAATATGTTGAGGCATTTAAATATGCACAATCTAATAATGGAGCTTTGCATCTAATGGGACTATTCTCAGATGGAGGAGTTCACGCTCATATGAATCACATGATTGCAATTTATAAAGCTGCAGTAGCATTTGGCTTGACAAATATCAAGTTTGATTTGATTACTGATGGAAGAGATACAGCTCCCACAGTGGTTAAAGAATATGTTGCCAAGCTGCTAAATGAGATTAAAGCAAATAATGAAATTGGAGTAATTTCATCAATTAATGGTCGTTATTATGCAATGGATCGTGACAAGCGCTTTGAACGTAGTGCAGAAGCCTACAAAGCAATTGTTACTCGTGATAATATAAAATCGTTTACCGATCCAATTGCCTACATTGAATCTCAGTATGCATTAGGAAAAGATGATGAAATGATTGATCCTGCTTTTAATATCAATGATGTTAATGGACAATTAAAAGCCGGAGATGCAATGATCTTTACTAATTTTCGTCCTGATCGCGCGATTCAAATAGCATCAATAATGACTAATCCTGGATATGATGCTTGAAATGATGAGGCATTTACAGCTTTACCTTTTATTGGTAACTCAATTCATTTTGTTTCAACAATGAAATATGCTGATTCAGTAATTTCACCATTTATTGCTTATCCACCACATCCTTTGGATAATACTTTAGGGCAATATATATCTAAATTAGGATTAAAGCAATTACGAATTGGCGAGACTGAGAAAATTGCTCACGTAACTTTCTTTTTTGATGGAGGAAATGATTACTTCAAAAATGGAATTGCAGCTCCTGAAGAAGTAACATTACCGGGAGCAAGCATTGATTTGATTGCTTCTCCAAAAGTGGCAACTTATGATTTGAAACCAGAAATGGCCGCTGTCGAAATTACTGATAAGCTGTTAGAAGAGGTTGACAAAAATGAATTTGATTTAATAGTTTTAAACTTTGCAAATTGTGACATGGTGGGACATACTGGAAATAATCAAGCAACTGTTGAGGCAGTTAAAATACTAGACTTACAGTTAAAACGAATTCATGATGAATTTGTATTAAAACACAATGGGGTAATGGTTATTACAGCAGATCACGGGAATGCTGAAATTATGTTGGATGCTCAAGGCGGACCAAATAAAAAACACACTACATCTTATGTACCAATTATTGTTACTGATTCTTCAATTGAATTAGTTCAACAAGATGCTGCGATTGCAAAAGTGGCACCAACGATATTAGAAATCATGGGACTGGAAATTCCAAGTGAAATGACTCAACCTTCAATGATTAAAAAATAGTTAACAGTTTAAAAGGACTCATCAAGTTTCATGAGTCCTTTTTATTTTTTTTATTCGGGAATTAGATTATCGCAAGTTTCAGTTTCAACTAACTGTTGTAAGTTGGCAAAGGAAACCTCTGCCATATTTTTGACAGCTTCATCTGTTAAGTAAGCAATATGAGGAGTTATTAAAATACGTGGATAAAGCTCAATAGCTTCTTCTAAAACTGGAACAATTTCTCTTAATTGATCGCTGTCGAAACTTTTATGAATCAAGCGCTCTTCGTAATCAAAAACATCAGCTGCATATCCTCAAAGTTTATTATCTTTGACAGCCTTACAAACAGCTTCAAGATCTACTAAGTTTTTGCGAGCAACGTTAATTAGAGTAGCTCCATTCTTCATTTTGCTTATTAACTTTGCATTAACAAACTTCTCATTTTGGCCCTTTATATATGGAATATGAAGCGAAACTAAGTCAGATTTTGTCAGTAAAGTATCTAAATCGGTATAAACCAAATATTCTTTGGATTTCTCATTTTCATAAATGTCATAACCTAAAACAGTTGCTCCGACACTAGCTCAATATTTTGCTGTTTCATAACCAATCTTGCCAGTACCAATAATTCCAATTACAGAATTTCTAAATTCCTTTGCAAGCATTGAATTATCAATTTTAAAATTGCGATTGGCAGTTTGATTACAGATATAAGCTGTTTTTCTCAGCATTGAAACTCCTGCTGCAAAACCAAGCGAGGCAACTGCAGTTGGAGAGTAGGCAGGAACTCTACCAATTTTGTAACCAAGTTTTTTTGCAACTGGCAAATCAATATGATCAAATCCTGCTGTTCGAGTAACGATATATTTAACACCTTTATTTTTAAAAAACTGTAAATTTTTGGCATTGGCGTCACAGTTGACAAATAAAACAATTGCATCAAGACCTTCTGGAAGGTCATTAACATTTTCATCATTTAATAACTCAGATTTAAAAATTAACTCATTATTGTAAGGTTCATTAGCTTTTTTAAAAACTGGAATTTCAGATTTAATTACTCCATAACATAATATTTTCATAATATCTCCTTTGTATATCAAAATTTTACTTTCATTTAATAACTCATTTGATAAACTCAGAGAGTTTTGAATTTCAAACACCAAATAGTTTTTCAAAATGCGCTTTTTAGTAAAAAAATCATTATTTTGGATTTAAAAAGCATATTATATTAATAACCAAGGAAGGTGAGCACAATGAAAAATTTTCAATTATTAACTAATCAGCAAAAAGTTGTAATGCTAAAAGAACTTTTGGGGGACAAAGGGATTATAATTTTCTTTTATCCAAAAGCAAAAACGGGATTATGCTCGTTAGAAGTTCAACAATATCAAAAATTTTTGGCTGTTTTTGAAAGTATGGGATTTAATGTTATTGGTGTTAGTCAAGATAAAGCAGATTATAACAATGAATTTTGTGGAGAGTTTGCATTAGAATATCCATTAATTTCCGATCAAAACCAAGAATTGATTAAAGCTTTTAATTTATCAAGCGAAATTATTGATTTAGGTGGTGAACAGTTTGAAAAATTTGAGCGTTCATCATTTGTATTAAATAACAAACTTGAAATTATTAAAGAATTTAGAGATGTTGAGCCAACCAAACATGTTCGCGAAATTATTGAGTTTTTAGAAACAATATAATAGTTGTAAATAGCAAAAAATAGTCAATTTAAGTTGACTATTTTTTTATTTTAAAAACTTTCAGTGGTTTTTTATTCAATTTACAAGTTATAATAAGTTAAGTAAGAAAGAGGTGATAGTTTATGGCATCAAGTCCTTTACCGGCTTCCGACAGTCCGGAGTCCCGTACCAGCATAAGTAAATTATTGAATAATACTATAAATTATCTATCGATTTCAAAATCTATAAATAGTTTTTAATTTTATTCAATTCTTAAAAATAAGGAGAAAAATGATTAAAAACAAATCAAAAAGAGCTCCTGATAAAATCAAAAATGTCTTTCCAAATGAAAAAGTTTTGCACAATTTTTCAACATTAGATCAAACTCAAATCTTGAAGGAGTTTAATTTAGTTAACTTTGGATTAACAAATGAAGAATATAAAGAACGCCTTGAAAAATATGGTAAAAACGAATTGGACAAATCACGTTTTAGCTGATTTTCAGAATTTATTAAAGCATTTTTTGGACCATTTAATATTATTTTAATGTTAATTTTGGCATTTAATGTTATTAGCTTTTCGACTGGAAATTTTGGAACAGAAGAGGGTGGACCAGAAATTTTTGATTATATCGGAGTAGTTATCATTGCTACAATGATTATTAGTAGTGGGACTATGTCATTAGTCCAATCAGCAAAAAGTTTTTTTATTACTAAAAAACTAGGAAATATTGTAAATAATAAAGCAACAATTATTCGTCATCAAAATGATGATCAATTAAATGTGTATACAACTGTTAGTCAAACAAATCAACTGGGTTTAATTAAATTGGGAGAAGAAATTGATGTTCGTGAATTAGTACCTGGTGATTTAATTTATTTATCAAGTGGTGATATGATACCAGCAGATGTAAGAATTATTCGTTCAACAGATTTATTTATTAACCAATCTTCATTAACAGGAGAATCAATGCCTGTTGAAAAACATGCTGAAAATTCAGTTGATACTGAAAATATTTTAGATTTAGAAAATATTTGTTTTACAGGAACAAGCGTAATTTCAGGTTCTGCAATTGCAATTGCAGTTGGGACAGGAAGAAATACTTATTTCTCAACAATTAGCAAATCAATTATGGAAAAACGCCCAGTTTCTTCTTTTGAAAAAGGAGTAAGAAACGTTACTAGAATGCTAATTATTTTTATGTTAGTTATGATTCCAATTGTATTAACAATTAATGGAATTACTTGAACTTTAAATGGTAAAGATGCAAGTGAAGCTTGAATTACTGCAACATTGTTTGCTGCATCAGTAGCAGTTGGACTAACTCCAGAAATGTTACCAATGATTGTAACTACAAACTTGGCGAGTGGAGCTGCACGTATGGCCAAAAATAAAGTTGTTGTTAAAAAATTAGAATCAATTCAGTCATTGGGTTCAATTGATATTCTGTGTACTGATAAAACTGGAACTTTAACAAATGACAAAATTGAATTAATTGATTTTGTAACAACTGATAAAAAACGTGACGAGAGACTATTAAAATTATTGTATATTAACAGTTATTTTCAAACAGGTTTAAAAAACCCAATGGATAAAGCTGTGATTGATTATATTGCTAATAATAGTCAAATAAATTCAAACTTTTTAGACTCAGTTACTAAAATTGATGAAATTCCTTTTGATTTTAATCGACGCAAACTAACAATTGTTTTTAAAACTGATGAGGTTGGAACAACAATGGTTACTAAAGGGTCAGTTGAAGAAGTAATTGAATCATGTACAAAAGTTTACTACCAAGGAAAAGTTGTTGATTTAGATGAAGATTTAAAACGTCAAATGCTAGCGTACAATGATTCAATCAATGAAGAAGGAAAGCGTCTATTGGGAATTGCTTATAAAGATATTACTGATGGTAAAACTACATTTAAAGTTGGTGATGAATCAGAGTTAGTTTTCTTTGGATTTGCATCATTTTTAGACACACCAAAACCATCAGCAAAAAAAATGATTAAGCTGCTTGATAAATATGGTGTTCAACTAAAGATTTTAACAGGTGACAATGAACATATAACACGCTCAATTTGTAAAATGGTGGATTTAAAAATCTCTGGATTGGTAACAGGAAAAGAGATTGATGAAGCCAATGAAATTCAATTGCGACGTATGGTTGAGGAAAATAATATTTTTGTCAAATTGAATCCGTTGCAAAAAGTTAAGATTATTAAAGTTTTGAAACAAAATGATCATATTGTTGGATTTATGGGAGATGGAATTAATGATGCTCCAGTTCTTCGTCAATCAGATGTGGCAATTTCAGTTAACAATGCAACTGATATTGCTAAAGATGCGTCAGATATTATTTTATTGGAAAAATCATTATTAGTTCTGGAAAAGGGAATTGTTCAAGGACGCACAATTTTTGGAAATATTCTTAAGTATATGAAGATTACAACTGCTTCAAATTTTGGAAATGTTTTATCAATGTTAATAGTGGCTCCATTGCTAGCCTTTTCACCAATGGAACCAATTCAACTATTGTTCCAAAACTTATTATATGATCTATCACAATTTGCAATTGCATTAGATAGAGTTGATGACACCTTTGTGGCAAAACCTCAACGATGAAATGCGAAATCCTTAGTTCCATTTACATTGATTAATGGACCAGTAAGTTCTGTGTTTGATTTAGTAACATTTGCTATTGCTGGATTTGGATTAGGATACATTGGAGATTACAATAATGCTAATGGTAACCTAGAAGCGATGGCTCAAGCAAAAGCGCAATTTAATGCTTCATGATTTGTTGTTGGATTGTTAACACAAGCATGAGTAGTACAAATTATGAGAACTGAAAAAATTCCATTTATTCAATCACGTGCTCCATGACCAGTGATGCTGTCTACTGGAATTGTGACTGGATGTGCCTTTGTGTTTGCATTTACACCAGCAGCAACATTATTGAAAATGCAATCTCCACCACTATGATACGCACCAATTGTTTTAGGTATTTTATTGTCATACGTAGGATTAGCTCAAGCTGTTAAAGTTGGGTATATTAAAATTTATAAAAGCTGATTATAAAATAAATAAGCAGGTTTCATACCTTGCTTTTTTGCTTTATAATATAAACTAATTATGGAGGAAGCAAAATGAGATTGAACAATATCGTCACTAAATCATCTCCGTTGTATTACTTTTTTGATTGTGTAGATTATTTAGCAAAAAAACTTTGACTAGAAGGTAATACTGGAAGTGTTACTGCAATTTTGGATTATGAAGATATCTACCCTTACTTTGAAGATCATTATAATAACAAGGAATATAAGTTAGGTTATGAAGTACCGAATTTGAGTGATTGTTATATTTTAGTTACGGGAAATAACATTCCCCTAAGAAATTTACAAAAGTTTAAATTTAAAGTTCACAAAATGATTGGAATCATTCGTATCAATTTTAGGGGAGATGGTTATAAAATTTTATGAGGTTTTAAGGATCAAGAAGTTGAGCCAACTCGTTATTTAGAATTGCACTTAAAAGCCCATAATCATGCAATTTCTAAAAATGAAATGCATCGTATTATAACTCACGCGCACCCAACAAATTTAATGATGAAAACAATGACTGATCACATGAATGACGAGAATGTTTTTTCTTATGATTTATGAGATGCCATGCCTCATATTATGGAATTTATTCCTCATGGTGTTGGATTAGTTGACAAATATTTTTTAAAGCAAAGTTGAGATGATGTAGCTCAAAAGTTTTTGAATAAAGATTTAGTTGTTTTAAAACATCATGGATTAATTGCAGCGGCTAAAGATTTTGATGAAATCATCGGAGTATATGAAATTATTGACAAGGCGGCAAATATATCAATGAAAGTTCGAAAAGAACCATGAGCATATTCCCCAGAGTTTTTAGCAGAGCGTGCAAAGAATTCTAATTGAGATATAAGTCCAGAAATCCTTGAAGTTGGTCAAAAACCAAAACCCAAAGAGTAGGAAAACATATGGAAACAATTATTCTTAATGATTTATCAGCAACAAAAGCATTTGCAACGAAAATGGCTCAAGATCTTAAGCGTTTCAACCAACCAAATTATCTTTTGTTAAGTGGAGATTTGGGAGCTGGAAAAACAACTTTTTCTAAATATTTGTTAGCAGAATTAGGCGTTACGCAAAGAGTTACTTCACCTACTTTTGTTATTATGAATCAATATCACGGTAGCAATAATTTAAAAATAAACCATGTTGATGCTTATCGCTTGAGCAATGACGCTGAGTTAGAAATGTATTTGGAAGAATTTGAAGATGCCTTAAATATTATTGAATGATATGAAAATTTAAATTTAGATTTGAAAAATATAAAATATATTAAAATTAGTATTCAAATGATTAATGAAAATAGCCGTAAAGTTATTTTAGAAAGGAATTAGATTATGAATTTGTTTATAGATACAACAAATTGAAGTTTAATTTATTTATTAGAAAAAGATGATCAAATTATTGCTAGTTATGAAAAACGTGATATTAAAAAAATTTCTGATATTGCAGTAGAAGAGTTGAAACTTTTTTTAGCAAAAGAGGGTTTAACGGTTCGCAATATTGAAAATATTTATGTGACAACAGGACCTGGAAGTTATACTGGAGTAAGAATTGGTTTAGCAGTTGCCAAAACTTTGAAAACTTTGAATAATGATTATAATGTTTTTGTAGCAAACTCGCTAATGTTTCAAGCAGGAGATGAGCCAACAATTTCTTTATTAGATGCTCGTGGTAATAAAAGCTATTTGGGAATTTATAAAAATTCTCAGCCTTTAATTAATGAAACTGTTGTTACAAATAATGAATTACCAGCAATCTTTAAACAGTATCCAGAAATGAAAGTTATTAGGGACTATGAAAATATATCATTTGTCAAAAATTATTTGAAATTAAAAAATAAATTTGAGGAAGTTAAGAATATTGCTGATTTAAATCCAGTGTATATCAAAAATTTCATTTAGAGATTCGGACGGAGGTAGTAATGTTATTAAGAAAACATAAGCAACAAAAATCAAAAATTTACATATCATTAGCTATCTTGTTTATAATTTCGTTAATAGTTTTTATAATAGCAACTTTTTATGATCAAAGGCTTAGTGCATTTTTTGCTAAAGGAATTGAATATGAAGCAGTTAAATGATGAATCGGAATTTTTGATGAATTTGGCCTATTTCAACCGATTGTTTTAATGTTTATTCCTATTTTTGTAATTTTAGAAACTCGTGTTTATTACAAAAAAATTTCTAATAAAAAAATTCAGCAGCGCTATCGTTCTTTAATTGGAATTTGATATACTATTTTCTTTGTAGGATGATTCAGCATTTCTATAATTGCTTTGTGATTAATCTATGGCAAAAATATGGATATGGGAGCTGGTCCCGGTATTGATCCTAAAATTATGGGAACTTGAATTTATCGTTTTGTTGGTCGAGCAATTGCTCTAGGAACTATTTCGATTGTAATGGTTGGAGTAATGATATATTTGCGAATTAGTTTTAGCAAACGTAATGATGTTTTATCAGGAGAGTATTGAGTTGATAGTATTAAAATTATGGTATTTGTAGTTGCCCTTTTTGTAATTGTTTTTTTTATTAAACAAACTACAGGCAGACCATTTTATTACAATACAATTTTTGACGATGGAGTCAAAAATGAATTGCTAGAATTAATGCAAAAAAACGGAATTGATAATGCTCATGATATATTAGAAAAAAATTATGATCGATGATCACAAGCTAATTATTTGCCATGATATAAGATTAATGGGAATTTCTTTACAAATTTTAAATTTTGACAACCGTGGGGTAATCATCTGGGGGGACCAAATCATTGAGGTGATCGTGACTTTCCTTCAGGGCATACTGTTTCGATGTTTTCACTAATTTCATTAATGATTTATTTTATTGGTAAAAATAAGCCGCAAATAAGTTTAGCTAAATATTTTTTTATAAGTTTTTGAATTTTAAATTTAGTAGCAATGAATTTGATGCTAGTTGTTTATCGCTTTCATTGAGTTACAGATACAACTTTTTCAGTAATGTTGGGTATTATTGTAATAGTGATAACTAATAAAACTGTTGGTAAGTCAATTCGTAAGCCAATTGTTCAATATGATAATAAAAATGAAATTTTTCTTTCTTCAATTTTGGTCAAATTTAAAAATGCAAAGGCCCAAGTTTATATAGTCAAGTATGGTAAAAAACATTTAGTTAAGCAGTTTAGACCACGTTTGAATAGTCGTCGGGGGGCACCAAGGGTGATTATGAAAAAAATCATTAAGTATGCTGAAACTAAATACCAGCTCTCATATGATAAAGTTGAATTTGTCTATTTTAATGAGACTTTCGAAAATCATGAGTATAAAGCATGAATTAGTGAGTTCAAGGAGATTACTTTTATATAGAATAAGGACATTCCAAGCATTATTAGTGCAGCTTGTGATAAAATAAAATTGCTTATATATTAAGCAATTTTTAAACTATAGAGGTATCTATGAAAACAGTTATTATTGGTGGGGCAGCTACCGGAATGGGCGTTGCTGCAAAGTTAAAACGATTAAATCCTGAAATGGAGATTAAAGTAATTCAAAAAGAGAATTATGTATCATTGGGAGCTTGCGGAATTCCATATTATATTGGTAATCATTTTGATAATTCGCAAACTTTAATTGCCAGGACAGTCGAAAAATTTCGAGAGCAAAAAATTGAAGTTATTATTAATTCGAATGTTACCAAAATTGATTTTAAAAATCACGAGGTTTATTACAATAATAATGTTGAATATTACGATAATTTAGTTATCGCAACAGGAGCCAAACCAATTATTCCATCAATTGAAAATATTAGCGGAAATAATATTTTTACAGTTAGCACAAAGCAAGACGGTGAGAATATTAGAGCCAAATTAGCATCTACTAAAAATGTTTTGGTTGTTGGTTCAGGTTTGATTGGATTAGAGATGATTGAAAATATTAAAACTTTTAATTCGAAAATTGATATTACTATAATTGAGAAATCACAACGTCCTTTGCAATCATTATTTGATGAAGAATTTACATCAGTTATTGAAGAAAAAATGGCTGAGAAAAATATTAATTTAATTAAAAATAATGAAGTTGATAAATTTGTTTTAAATAATCATGGTGATGTTAAGGGAGCAATTTTAAAAACTGGAGAAAAAATTCTATGCGATATGGTTATCTTGGCAATTGGGTTTGCTCCGAATACAGAATTTTTGCAAAACTCAGGTTTAAATTTAAATTCAAGAGGATCGATTATTATTGACAAATACTGTCAAACAAATTTCAATAATGTTTATGCTGGTGGAGATTGTGCTGAAACTTTTGGTTTTTTATATAATGACCCAAAAGTTTTGTATTTGGCAACAATTGCTAATAAGCATGCAAAAATTATTGCTAATAATATTTTTAAAGCACAATTTTTTGAGTTTAAAGGAACATTGGGAACTGCAATTGTGCGCTTTTTTGATTTAGAATTGGCGAGAACAGGAGAAAATAATTTTGTTTTGGAAAATCAAAGAGTTTTAACAAAAAGTGTTTTAGTAAAGGACAAGGATCACACCAATTATCTTGAAAATCAAAATGATTTAGTTCTGAAACTTACAATTGATCAAGCTACTAAACAAATTGTTAATGCTCAAATATTGGGTAAAGATAAAGCAGTTATGAGAATTTATGGGTTAATTGGATTAATGTGATCAAGAACATCAGTTGACGAACACTTGGAACAAATTGATTTGCCATATTCGCCCCCGTTTTCAAGAACAACAGATATAATTCAAATTGCAATAAGTAAGCTGGTTTAAAAAACTAGAAAAGGAATAAATATGATAATGAGTGGTTTTAGAGAAACTTTTCTTGAAGGTTTCTTAAGTATCAGTATGTGACAGTCATTTTTAGCGATTTTCCTTTTTTTTGGAGTAATGGGAGGATTCTATTACGGGCTAAAAAAAATTAAAATCAAGTTTATTTATCGGGTTTTAATTGGAATGATATTAGGTTTATCTGTGGGTCTCATAATTCAAGGAATAATCGGATTTCCAGCTGGTGAGTGATTTGCTAATGGTGGTCAAGCAGTTTGAGCCAAGGTTGATGGAAATTGAGTCAATTTGTCAGGTTATTATATACTTGGTGATCAAGACCAATTAATTAAAATTACACCAGAAATTATAGACAAAATAGGCTTTGGTGATGGTTGAAAATTAGTTTTAAATTCGAATCGCGATAATGTTTTTGAAAATATAGATTCATGAATGGCTGAAATTAAAAGCGGAATTAAATGGGTTGGAGAATTTAATACTTGAGCCAGCATGTTAAAACAAATTTTTATTAATGGAATTTTGTTAATTACAATTCCAGTCGTGTTTATAGCAATCTTTAGAGTTGTCGCTAAACCGGGAGTAAACCGTTTGGGAAAAATTTCAGCAAAAGGAATTGCGGTTTTATTACTATTTGTAGCGATTGCATTTACAATTACTTTTTGAATAGGGTATTTCTTAAATATCGGAGGAAAGCTAAATTTTGATAATCAAATTGGAGGAAGTTCTGGAAGAACTGATTCTAAACCATTACCAGAAATTATTTGAGGATACTTGCCATCAAATATAATTGCAACTTTTTCGGGAACGGCAATTATTCCAATAATTGTTTTAGCAGCGTTGTTTGGACAAGCAACTAAATATGTTCGCAAAAAACATCCTAAATCAATGGATAATCTAAATAATTTTATGGATCGTAGTTGAGATATTATTATGTCAGTGCTAATGACATTTTTAAAAATTATGCCACTGGCTGTAATGTCAATGTTCGCAACAGCCATTACAACAAGACCAATTGGGGCGTTGCAATCAATTGGAATGATTTTGTTAATAGGATATTTGGGATTAGCCATAATGCTTGGAATAATGACTCTTGTGTTATTTATTAACAAAGTTAATATTAAAGTTTGATGGAAACATGCTTGAAGACCACTTGTACAAGGATTTTCAACACAATCTTCAAATGCAACTTTGCCAATCACAATAGATACTTTAACAAATGATATGAAAATAAAACCTGAAGTTGCTAGTGTTATAGCATCGATTTCAACGTCAATGGGGCTGGTAGCTTGTGCTGGAGTTCAGGCAGGATTGATTACTTCGGTATTGTACACAGGATCAGACTCTGTGGCCAGTGGAATGAATTTATTTGCATTCTTTATTTTGGCGTTATTTACAACAGTTGTTGCCAGTATTGGAATTGCGGGAATTCCAGGAACAGCAACGGTTGTTACTTCAGCGGTATTAAACGGAATGGGATTTGGAATTTATTTTGCTCCAGTTTATGCCATCTTTGGAGCGATTGATGGACTTTTTGATATGGGAAGAACAGCTACTAATGTAACCGGTGGAGTTTTTGCTTCCACCTTAGTTGCTAAAAATGAAAATATGTTTGAAGAAGATACAAAGTTAATCACAAAGGCACAGTTTTCAAAAAAAGAGGCAAAAATCTTAAAACGTAAGCAGTTAAAAGATAAAAAAGTTAGAAGCAATATTGATAAGGGCAAATAATTTTTGGTAAAAAGCAATAGAATCTTAAAATAACAAGCATCAAAGCAAAACTTAAGAGAGAATTGTCAAATGTTGTTTGTGCTTCAATACTTTATATATTCACACATATCATTAAAAAATAAAGATTGCCTAAAAAGCAGTTTTTATTAAATTTAAAATTATGTATAATATTAAAGTATTGATGGGTCAATACTCAAGTTGGTGAAGAGGTCACCCTGCTAAGGTGATAGGTCGGTTTCCGGCGCAAGAGTTCGAGTCTCTTTTGACCCGCCAGTTTAAAAATAACAAGGTGCTTATTTAAGCACTTTTTTATATTATTGGTGGGTAAATCTATATATAATTATAAAAGACAAGAAATAAGGTGAATCACAATGGGAAAAGAGCGAAATTTTAAAGTAAAGTTCAAAAAGTTTTTTTATCGCTTAATGTTTTGAAAGCCAATTGATGATTCTCTACAATCAGGGTATTTTGACAGTATTTTGAATTCTTTGTTAGTTTTAAATAAATCAGAAAAGAAAAAGGTTTTGACAATTATTGAAAAACACAATGTTCAAAATTTGTTATTTTATACTGATTTACGCAATGTTCCCAATATTTTAAATCAAGGAATTCGAATGCTAAAAGATATCAATCTTCAAGAAGAAGAAGCATATTATGTGTGAAGTTACTTACAGCATGATGATTCAATCGATCTTGAATTTGATTTATCAACTCGTGGAAACTTTTGAAAATGAACAAGTGATATTAACTTTAATCCTAAGAAAATGGCGGTTATTGGAATTGACCCGGATATTTTAAATCGCTTAACAGAGCGAGACTGAATCTTCGATCAATCGGCGAACCTAGTTAATATTACAGAAAATATCCAACCAGAAGCAATCAGCTGAGTCATGGTAAGAGATGAAACTACATATAATAAATTAAAAATTCTTATTAAAGAAGAAGACCTTAAAATTGATATCTATTTAGGTGATGAAGGTTTAGTAAGAAAAGGAATAGGAGACCATAATAATGGCAAAACAATTAGATAAAATTACCCCAAGAGCAACAGACTTTTCTCAGTGATACACTGATACTGTTTTAAATGCAAAACTTGTAGAATATGGACCAGTTAAGGGAACAACAATTTTTCGTCCGTATGGATATGCAATTTGAGAGTTAATGCAAAAATATTTGGACGCCGAGTTCAAAAAAATTGGAGTGCAAAATGTCTACTTTCCGCTACTAATTCCGCAGTCGTTATTTAATAAAGAAAAAGAACATATTGATGGATTTTCACCTGAAATTGCAACAGTAACTCGTGTTGGTGATAAGGAATTGGATGAACCATTGTATATTAGACCAACAAGTGAAGTTTTAATGGCTAACTTTTTCCAAAATGAGGTTCGTTCATATCGTGACTTACCATTAGTTTACAATCAATGAGTTAATGTAATGCGCTGGGAAAAGACTACTCGTCCCTTTTTAAGAACATCAGAATTTTTATGACAAGAAGGCCATACTGTTCATAATAATCCAGCTGAAGCCAAAAAATTAACTTTAAAAATTTTAGAAATTTATGCAAAATTTGCTCGAGAAGTATTGTTGTTACCTGTTGTTACTGGGCGCAAAACTGAAAAGGAAAAATTTGCTGGGGCTCAAGAAACATATACAATTGAATCTCTAATGCATGATGGCCAAGCTTTGCAATGTGGAACTTCACATTATTTTGGAGATAACTTTTCAAAAGTCTATGACATTAAATTTCAAAATAAAGAAGGAAAATTGGAAAATGCCTACTCCACTTCATGAGGAGTCTCAACTCGCTTAATTGGAGCAATCATTATGACTCATTCTGATGATAATGGTTTAGTATTGCCAAGCGCAATATCTCCAATTCAAGTTCGGCTAATTCAAATTAAGGATACCGATGAAGTTCTTGAAGCAACAACCCAAATTCAAAAACAATTGGCAGGTTTACGAGTTGATGTTGATAAAAGTGATAAGTCATTTGGATTTAAAATATCTGAAGCAGAAATCAAAGGGATTCCAGTTCGTATTGAGATAGGACCACGAGATTTAGAAATGGGCCAAGTAACAATTTCTCGTCGCGATACAAAAGAAAAAAATACAGTAGCATTAAAAGATGTTCAGTCTACTGTCAAAATAATGATTGCTGATTATGATAGAGCGTTATACTCTAATGCGTTAGCAAATCGTAAATTAAGAACTTCAACAGCTTCAACTATTGAAGAATACGTTCAAAAATTGCAAGACAATCAAGGGTTTGTTTTGGTACCGTTTTGTGGTCGAGTGGAGTGTGAAACTGAGGTCAAACAAAAAACTTCAACAAACTCTCGCTGTATTCCGTTTGATGTTGAACAGGAATGTGCTAAATGTTTTAATTGCGGAATGAAATCAACATTAAAAGTTTATTTTGCTAGAGCTTACTAAAAATCTTGAAAATATATGAAAGCAGGTGGTTTAAGTGGCTAAAAAATTTTACGCAGTAAAACGAGGACATAAAACTGGAGTTTTTGAATCATGAGATGAATGCTTTAAAAGTGTCAATGGTTATTCTGGAGCAATTTACAAATCATTTGCTAATCCAAAGGATGCCTGAGACTTTTTGAGAAATCCAAAGTCTCCTGCAAAAGTTTCCTCTTCAAAAACAATAAGTCCGCAATTGCAAATTACTGGCTTAGAGGATTTAGTATCGGCAATCGCTTATACTGACGGAAGTTATAATTCCGAGGCACAAACTTATTCTTATGGAGCAGCAATTATGTGGCAAGGTAAAACTTATACTTTCTCTCAGAGATTTAATAACAAAGCTTTGGCAGCAATGCGAAATGTAGCTGGGGAGTTAGAAGGAGCTAAGAAAGCCATGGAATTTGCTCGAGATCATAAAATTCAATATTTAACTTTATTTCATGATTATCAAGGAATTGCTGCTTGAGCACTAGGTACATGAAAGGCAAATCTTGAAGGAACGAAAAATTATCAAAAGTTTTATCAAGAAATTTCCAAATCAGTAAATGTAACTTTTAAATGAGTTAAAGGTCATAGTGGTGATTATGGAAACGAACTGGCTGATAAATTAGCTGCAAATGCAACCGAAAAACTGTATAAAGGAGAACTTTAAGATGCGTGAATTTCAATTACAAATGATTGATGGAAAAGAACTAACAACATATGAATGAACAGATGTCAAAAATCCTGTAGCAGTAATTCAATTGGTGCATGGCTCAGCAGAACGTGCAGCTCGCTATGATGAGTTTGCTAGACGTATGAATGAGCAAGGTATTGTTGTTGTAGCTGAAGACCACCGTGGTCATGGCAAGACAGCAATTTTAGAAAATCAAGAGTTAGGCTTTTTTGCTAAGAAAGATGGCTGAAATATTATTGTTGAAGACTTAAAAGTTATTAATGCTTATATTAAGCGTAATTGACAAGGTCTGCCAATTTTTATGTTGGGTCATTCAATGGGAAGTTTTATGGCAAGAACTTATGCGTGTAAATATTCAGAAACAATTTCGGGACTTATTTTATCAGGAACTGCCGAAATGCCAAGACTTTTAATTAACTTAGCCAAAAATATGTCAGCAATTGAAATGTTGTTCAAAGGAGCTAAACATCCTGCAAAGTTTATTTGAAATATGAGCTACAAAAACTTGAATAAAAAATGAGATAGCGAAACAAGCAATGGATGTGAATGACAGTGCCAAGATCCACTGGTTCAGGGATGATTTATAGATGACAAACTATGTGGCCAAGTATTTAGTACTTCAGCATTTCGTGATATGTTTAAAGGAATGCTGTTTAATTCAAAAAATAAAAATATTAAATATATGCGCAATGACTTGCCAATTATAATTATTTCAGGTGAAGATGATGTCGTTGGACAATATGGAAAAACTCCAGAAAAATTACATAATAAGCTAACAAGTTTGGGATATGATAGTGAATTGATTATTTATCCAAAACTACGTCATGAAATTTTATTTGAGTTGGACAAAAATCTTGTAGAGCAAGATATTTTAAAGTTTATTAATCAAAATAAGCAAAATCATTTTTAGAAGGAGTTAAAATGGATAAATCGAAAATTAGGAATTTTAGTATTATTGCCCATATTGATCATGGTAAATCGACTTTGGCTGATCGAATTTTAGAGCTGACCAAAACGGTTACAAAGCGAGAAATGCAAGAGCAATTATTAGATTCAATGGACATTGAACGCGAACGTGGCATTACAATTAAATTAAATTCTGTGCAACTGGAATATAAAGCCAAGGATGGACAAGAGTATGTTTTTCACTTAATTGATACTCCTGGTCATGTAGATTTTAGTTATGAAGTTTCAAGAAGTTTGGCTGCTTGCGAAGGAGCAATTCTGGTAGTTGATGCAACACAAGGCGTTGAGGCTCAAACACTGGCTAATGTTTATTTAGCAATTGATAACAACTTAGAAATTATTCCAGTGATTAATAAAATTGATTTGGCAAGTGCCGATGTTGAGCGAGTTAAAGAACAAATTGAAAACATCATTGGTCTTGATTGTAGTGACGCTCCGCTGATTTCTGCTAAAACAGGATTAAATATTGAAGATGTATTAGAAGCCATTGTTAGTAAAATTCCAGCACCCGATGATGCCAATGATCAAGCACCATTGAGAGCATTAATTTTCGATAGCTATTATGATAAATACTTAGGTGTGGTAATGTCAATTCGTGTTCGAGAAGGAGTCATTAAAGTGGGAGATAAACTTCGCTTAATGGCATCGGGTGCTGAATATGAGGTTACGGAAGTGGGAGTTAAAACTCCTAAAATTGTGAAAACAGGAAGTTTAGAAGCAGGAGAAGTAGGCTGAATTGCTGCTTCGATTAAAACAATTAAAGATATTAATGTTGGAGACACAATTACTAATGCTGCGAATCCAGCTCTTGAGCCATTAGATGGTTATAAAAAAATGAAACCGATGGTTTATTGTGGAATCTATCCAGTTGATACTAATAAGTATCAAGATTTTAAAGAAGCGTTGGAAAAAATTGAATTATCTGACTCATCCCTTGTCTATGAACCAGAAACTTCACAAGCATTAGGATTTGGGTTTCGTTGTGGTTTTTTAGGTTTACTTCATATGGAAGTTATTCAAGAGCGTTTAGAACGAGAATATAATTTAAACTTAATAGCAACTGCGCCTTCAGTAATTTATAAGGTTTTTTTAACCAATGGTGAAGATATTGTTATTGATAACCCAGCGAAATTACCAGATCCTCAAAAAATATTGAGAATTGAAGAACCATTTGTTAATGTTAAAATAACGACACCAGAAGAATATATTGGAGATTTAATGAATTTATGTCAAACAAAGATGGGAGTTTATAAGGATTTAGAATATATTGATAATCAGCGTCGTGTTTTAGTCTATGATATGCCTTTAGCAGAAATTATTTTTGATTTTTTCAATAAACTAAAGTCAATTTCTCGTGGTTACGCTTCTTTTGAATATGAACTAATTGGATATAAAGAATCAAAATTAGTTAAAATGGATATCTTGCTTAACGGAGATATGGTTGATGCTTTTTCAATGATTGTAAATACAAAATTTGCTTATAATCGTGGTTCGCAGCTAACTAAAAAATTAAAAGAACTAATTCCTCGTCAAAATTTTGAGGTACCAATTCAAGCAGCAATTGGAAATAAAATTGTGGCGCGTGAGACAATTAAGGCTTATCGTAAAGATGTTATTTGAAAACTTCATGCTGCAGATATTTCTCGTAAAAAGAAACTTTTTGAAAAGCAAAAAGAGGGAAAGAAAAGAATGAAAGAAATTGGGTCTGTGGAAGTTCCACAAGAAGCGTTTATCGCAGTTTTAAAACTGGATGACTAAATACGCATCATTTTAGATTATTTTCTCTAATACTTTATGAGGAAACAGGAGGTCGCATATGAAAAATGCTTTTAGATATGAAAAAGAACTATGAGACATATTAGATGATGAAGTTTTTTTGATCGAGTACTATCCCGATTTTAAAAGCGAAATGATTGCTAAAATGGCTGGAGATGAATGGCGTAAACGTCAAGGTATTGAAAATTATCTTGAATGAACGTTACAAATGTTTGTTAATATTAAACCAATTTTTATTGGTCCAGATGATATACCTTTACCTGAAGGTATTGGTGAAATGATAATTATTCGTCTTCAATCTTTGGCAACAGTTTTAACGAACTTTAAAATGATTTATCAAAATGGAGTTAAAAAAAATAAAGAAACATGTGTTAACGATTTAGGAATTGATCCATTAATCAAACGCACTCACTTTAAGTTAAGCAAACAATATTTGGATATGTTTATTGAAAGATTTGAAAGACTGGAACCAATTAAAGTTTTTTTAGATGTTTATAAAAAAATCGCTCTAATGTTTTCCAAACTACAAAAAGTCGAAAGCGCCAATGAGTATTTTGATCAGTTATATCAATTCCAAGAATTTTTATCAGACTATATCGATGATTTGGATGAATTGAATTTTGATGTTGCTCCAGAAGATATGTTTAAAGCTAATGAAATTTTAAAATATATCACTATTGTAGAAACTCAATTGTATTATTTATTGCTATTAAATGAAACATTGGAATATACTGAATTAGTTAAGATTGGAATCAATGATATTGATTCAAAACCATTAGTTTTGGAGCGTGATGAACGTATTCAAATGGTTGAGGCTTTGAACAATTCTCGTGTTAAGAGCTAAGTTTTCATAAAAAAACTTTATGACGAGGCCAATATTAAGAATTAATTAGGAAAAGGTTTCTTTTCCTAATTTTTTTATTAAACAAAAAATGGTATTATTTATAAGTTATATAAATTAAAAGGAGTAAGAAATGTCAAATCAAAAAATTATTAACATTGCTGTAATTGCTCACGTTGATGCAGGTAAATCTACTTTGGTGGATGCGTTATTGCAACAAGGTGGAGCTTTTAGAGATAATCAAGAAGTAGCAGCCCAAATTATGGACTCAAATGATCAAGAAAGAGAACGTGGAATCACAATTTATTCAAAAAATTGCTCAATCGAGTATAAAGGAATTAAAATTAATATTGTTGATACTCCTGGTCATGCTGATTTCTCATCAGAAGTTGAGCGTATTATGAAAACTGTTGATACAGTAATCTTATTAGTAGATTCAAGTGAAGGACCAATGCCTCAGACTCGCTTTGTACTTTCAAAAGCATTGGAATTAAAATTAAAGCCAATCTTGATGATCAATAAAATTGATAAAAAAGATCAAAGAGCTGAAGAAGTTTTAGATGAAGTTTTAGAATTATTTATGGAACTAGATGCTAATGATGATCAAATGAACTTCCCAACAGTTTATGGAATTGCTAAAAATGGAATTGCACAATTTACAATGGAAAATCCATCAGAAGACTTAACTCCTTTATTTGAAACAATCGTAACTCAAGTAGGATCTTATCCAACTGAATTAGCTGATAATACAACAAGAATGCAAGTTTCAACTTTAGCATATGATTCATTTATTGGTCGTCTGGGAATTGGACGTATTTTTGAAGGAAAATTAAAAGAAGGTCAAACTGTTGCAATTTCAAGAAATGATGGTTCAGTTAAGCAAGGAAAAATTACTAAATTAATGGTTTATCGCGGATTAAATCGTATTGCTGTTTCAGAAGCTGTGGCTGGTGAAATTGTAACAATCTCAGGAATCGAAGATATATCAATTGGAGATACAATTTGTGATTTAAATGATGTTCGTCCAATGGAAGCGATCACGATTGAAGAACCAACAATGTCAATGAATTTTTTAGTTAATACTTCACCGTTTGCTGGAAAAGTAGGAAAATTTGTCACATCACGTAACATTCGTGAGCGTTTGGAAAAAGAATTAGAAGTTAATGTTGGACTAAAAGTTGAACCATTAGAAAGTTCTTCAGTTGAGGGATTTAAAGTTTTAGGACGCGGAGAGTTACACTTGTCTGTTTTAATTGAGTCAATGCGTCGTGAAGGATTTGAATTGGCTATTTCAAAACCAGAAGTAATTCTTCATAAAGATCCAGTTACTGGGGAAGTTTTAGAACCAATGGAAAAAGTTACAATAAATGTTCCTTCAGAATATGCTGGAACAATTATCAATAAGTTAAATCAACGTAAGGGATTAATGATTGATATGGATTCAGATGGAGTTCGTGATAAAGTAACTTATAATATTCCTCTAAGAGCCTTAATTGGTTTTAGAAGTGAATTTACAAATGATACTCATGGAGAAGGAATTATGGTTAGATCTGCAAATGGATTTGAACCATACAAGGGAGAAATTGAATCACGTCAAAATGGAGTAATGATTTCAATGGCAAATGGAAAAACTTTGGCTTATGCTTTAGGAAATCTTGAAGAACGTGGAATTTTATTCGTAGCTCCACAAACTGAAGTTTATGAGGGAATGATTGTAGGACAACATTCGCGTGATAATGATTTGGACGTTAACCCAACAACAGGAAAAAAATTGACAAATACACGTTCAAGTGGAACCGATGATTCAGTTAAATTAACTCCGTACCGTAAAATGACTTTAGAAGAGGCTTTAGAATACATCGAATGAGATGAACTAGTTGAAGTTACTCCAGTTGATTTACGTTTACGTAAAAAATGATTAACTTTGGTTGAAAGAAAACAACACCGAAATGATCAGAAAAAAGTAATTAGTTAAATTTGAAGCGAGTTTTGGCTCGTTTTTTATTTTAAATTTTTACTGAGTTGTTTTAAGTTTTTGAGATCCAAATTTTAAACTTTCGACAAAATATTAGCAAAAATCTATATTGCTAATTCGTAGCAATTTTATTGTTAATAGACTGAAAAAATATTATAATCATCTTATATATTGAAAGAGGGAAATACATATGTCAAAAATTGTTAAAATTTTAGGACGTGAAATTTTAGATTCACGTGGTACTCCAACAGTTGAAGTTGAAGTTTGAACAGACTTCGGTGGATACGGATTGGCTAAAGTTCCTTCAGGAGCATCAACAGGTGCAAATGAAGCTTTAGAATTAAGAGACGGAGATAAAAAACGTTTTAATGGAAAAGGTGTTTTGACTGCAGTTGCTAACGTAAATGAAAAGATTGCACCAGTATTAGTTGGAATGGAAGTTCAAGACCAATTAAGTTTGGACCAAGCAATGTTAGATTTAGATGGAACTGAATTTAAAAAAAACTTAGGAGCAAATGCAATGCTGGGAGTTTCTTTAGCTGTTGCTAGAGCAGCTGCTGATGAATTGGAAATGCCTTTATATAAATATATTGGGGGAGTTCAAGCACACCGCTTGCCTGTGCCAATGTTAAATGTTATTAACGGTGGGGAACATGCTGACTCAGCAATTGACTTCCAAGAATTTATGATTATGCCAGTTGGAGCACCAACATTTTCTGAAGCACTAAGATGATCTTCAGAAACTTTCCAAGCTTTGAAATCATTATTACATTCAAAAAATGATATTACAGCAGTTGGAGATGAAGGTGGATTTGCACCAAACTTTGCATGAGCTTATGAAAAACAAGACTTGGCTTCATTCCAAGCTAAGACTCCAGCTGAAATTGCTTTAGATTTATTAGTTGAAGCAATTGAAAAAGCTGGATACAAAACTGGTCGTGAAGGAATCATGATTGCAATGGACTGTGCTTCATCAGAATTATTCTTAGAAGATAAAAAATATCATTTCAAAAAAATTGAAAAAGTTACTGGTCAAAAATGAGCAATGACATCAGCTGAAATGGTAGCTTACTTAGAAAAATTAGTTAATAACTACCCAATCATTTCAATTGAGGATGGATTAGCTGAATCTGATTGAGAAGGATTTGAAGTTTTAACTCAACAAATTGGTGATCGCGTTCAAATTGTTGGAGATGATTTATTCACAACAAATCCTAAATTTATTAAAGAAGGAATTAGCAAAAAAGCTGCAAATTCAACATTAATTAAATTAAATCAAATTGGAACTTTATCAGAAACTATTGAAGCAATTACAATGTCACAAAAAGCTGGTTGAACAGCTGTAGTTTCACACCGTTCAGGAGAAACTGAAGATTCAACAATTGCTGATTTAGTAGTAGCATTCAATGCTGGTCAAATTAAAACAGGATCAATGTCAAGATCTGATAGAATTGCCAAATACAACAGATTATTACAAATTGAATCTGAATTAGGGAAAAATGCAATTTATGATGGATTTGCAACTTTCTACAACTTAGAAGCAAATAAATAATTTCATTAAAAAAAATTTTTAAAAAGAAACATTTCAGTTTCTTTTTTTATTTAAAGAACAAAAATGTATTAGCACCAAGTATTCAAAATTTGATAAAATATCTAAAAGTGAGGTTCATATGAAATTACACAAAGATCGCCAAAAGTTTATAAACTGATTATCAATTGCGATTATTGCGATTTTACTGCTGGCATTGTTTTTAGTTGGAACTTTTTTGGATTTACAAATTGCTCGAAAAGTTGGCAATCCAAATAGTTTTTTTGGTGTGTTTTTTGACTGGTTTGGAAAAATTATATATTCCTTACCTCTTTTTATTGGAATAGTACTAACTATTAAAAGTTTAAAAGAACATTTCAATAAAAAAATCAAAAAGTTTATTGAGTACTCAATTTATTTTGGCTTTTGAGCAATAGTTATGACAATTTTTTTGGCAGAAGGTTTAAATAAATACCTTAATAACTCTGTTATTGATGATGGAATTATTATTTCTCTTGTTTTAAATAGCGCGCTAGTAAGTTTAATCTTTTTGGGAGTAGTTTTATATGTTGATACTGATCCAGAATGAATTATTGAAGATCGCCGTCTTATTCGTCATGTAATTCTAATGATTATTTTTATAGTTATCGTTAATCTATCAGTTCTAATTCTTAAAGAAATATTTGCTCGTCCACGTCCGCAAACAATTTTTGCAGAAAATAGTCTTGAAGAGTATCGTCCTTGATGAAAAATTCGCTATACTGGAAAAAATCGCTCATTTCCTTCAGGGCATGTAGCAGCAGCATCAACAATGCTAGGATTAACAATTTTGTTTGATAAAGAAGACTCAAAAGGAAAGTATCTGATTGCCCACTTAGTAGGATGAATTTGTATATTACTTGTTGGATTTTCTCGAATGATAATGACCGCACATTTTTTATCAGACGTTGTAGCAGCGACAATCATTGCTTTTGTGACTTTAGTTGGTGTCACTTCACTAAGAAACAAACAATGCAAATTTAAATGCTTCAAATTGCCCGCTAAAGAGGAAAAAAATGGTTAGAGCATTGGGAATGGATATTGGTTCCAAAACAGTTGGATTAGCAACCTCGACAAGCTTAATTGCTCAACCAGGACCAACAATTAGATTTACTGAATGAGAGTTTGAAGAAGGAATTCAAAAGTTAACTAAGTTTATTGAGGAGTTTCAACCTGAAGTATTAATTTTTGGTTATCCTAAAAATATGAATGGTTCAGTCGGTGAACGAGCTGAAATGGTTGATTATTTCATTGAAGGAGTCAAAGTTTACAATCCAAAGTACTTAGATTCACAAATTATTCGCATCGATGAACGTCGAACAACAAAAATGGCAAAATCAATTATGATTGAAGCCGGAATTAGTCGAGACAAGCAAAAATTGTCCAAAGATTCTTTGGCAGCACAACTAATATTAGAACAATATCTTAATCAACAAAGTTTTTCTGATTAAGTGTTGTCAATCTAGTTTTTGTGTAATATAATTTTTACTAAACTAAAAAGGAACTAAACTATGCAAAAACACCCATTGGTAAAAGAAATTTTATTTTCAAGAGAACAAATTAAAAATCGAACATCAGAAATTGCTCAAGAAATAGAAAAATTTTATAAAACCCAAAATTTAAAAGACAATACATTGCTGTTAGTTGGATTGTTAAAGGGATGCATTCCGTTTTATGCTGAGTTTATGGCAAACTTTAATTTTGAATGCGATACAGATTTTATGGTTGTATCATCTTATCGCGGAGGAACAAAGACTTCGGGTGATCCCAAAATTATGTTAGATGTGAATACTTCACTAAAAGACCGTGATGTCCTAATTGTAGAAGATATTATTGATTCAGGATATACTTTACAGTATGTTAAAAAATACTTTCTTAATCGTGGAGCTAAAAGCGTTCGTGTTTTAACTTTATTAGATAAGCCAGAAGGGCGTCAAGTTGTAATTACTCCTGATTGAAGTTGCTTTACAATTGCTAATGAATTTGTAATAGGATTTGGATTAGATTATCAAGAACGCTTACGAAATCTGCCATATGTGGCAATTTGTGATACAACAAAGTTAGCTGATTGAAAATGATAAGAGACCATCGTCTCTTTTTTATTTTATATGTAAGAAATTACAACAAATTGAATTATTGCTTTCAGAGTTAAAGCATATTTGCTATAATGAATTCGACTGAGAGGTACTACTATGACCAAACAAGACCTTCAAAAACAAAAATCGAAACGTCTGATTAAAGACCTTAACTATTTAGGTTTAGGCACATGTATTAAGGACTTGAAACAACTGCCAAAATTTTTGAAAATTTTTTTAATTTTTGGGGCTTTTGCGCTGACTTTTTTAAATTTCTATAGTTTTCAAGGATTACAAATTGATGCAAATAGTTTAACTGATGAACAGAAAGTGTTATTAGAAGATGTAATTCATAATTTGGGATCACATTTTACGCCGTTAATTAAATATTCTAACGCTTATGTCTTTGGTTCTGTCATTGGAGCACCCTCACAGGGATTGGCAATCGCCACTGCCATTCTTTATTCGATGAGTGGATTAGCAGCTTTTACAGGGCTTTTATCAGTATCAATGATTGTTTACGGAAAAATGTCACAATTCTTATGAGGCTTAATTAATGGATTTTTTTATTGTATGTTCGCTTTAATAGCAGGATTTATTGGTGATTTTATTATGAATGTTATTTTTATTCTTGGAGCAAGTTTGGGATGGTATTTGTTTAATTATAAGCATAAAAAGCAGTTTACAGTTCGCGGACGCTCACCGATCTATAAAATAACTTTTGTTTTAGTAACAATTTTTGCAGTAGCTTTAATGTCATACTTATGATCATTGGCAATTCCAAAAATTTATGAAGGAACAACAGGTTTAAATTATGATGAACAAATTGGTAAAACACAATTACTGTTTGACTCAATTGGAAATGGTGGAAACTTAGTGGGTTATGGATTTCAGTTAATGAATGTCTCAGAACAATTTTGAATATGAATGTTCTTAAATGTATGAAAAGTTATTCAATATACGCCAGTTTCAAGTTCAGAGTGAGTCTGAACATTAATTATCCAATATTCAATTTGAACAATTTTAGCATCGTTTGGATTTTGAGAAAATCAACTTAAATATATTGTTGCTTGACTATTTCCCAAGTATTCAATAAAAGAATAATTAGTTATTTATAATTAAAATAATTTAACACAGATTAATTTTATTTTGCAAAAGTAGAATATTAAATTTGCTTTTGTTGATAGCAATTTGCTAATGCTAAAATGTAAAGTCATTTTTAAATATATTTATATTATCAAATCATTTTAGTATTTTTTGAACCTGCGGGTTCTTTTTATTTTTCAAAATCTAAAATGACTCAAAATAAAAAGTCTACATGTATGGTTTATATAGATGTTTTAGGTCGCACTTTTTTGCAAAAAAAACATAGAATAAGATATAATAAATTAGTATTACTTTTTATAAAATGAAAGAAGAGGATAATAATCATGATCAAAAAAATTGGTGTTTTAACTTCAGGTGGAGATGCACCAGGAATGAATGCTGCTGTAGCTGGAGTTATTAGAGCTGCTAATGCTAAAGGTATTGAAGTTTATGGAATTAGAGATGGCTATAAAGGCTTAATTAATGGTTGATTTGAAAAAGTTGACATTGACTTTGCACAAGAGATCTTAACTCGTGGAGGAACAAGATTAGGCTCAGCTAGATTACCAGAATTTAAAGAAGAGTCAGTTCGTCAAATTGGAGTTGATAATCTTAAAAAAGCTGGTATCGAGGCTCTAGTTGTTTGTGGTGGTGACGGAAGTTACATGGGAGCACAAAGATTAACTGAAATGGGCATTAACTGTGTTGGATTACCAGGAACAATCGATAATGATATTGTTTCATCAGACTATACAATTGGATTTGACACTGCTCTGAACACAATTATTGAAGCAATTGATCGTATTCGTGACACAATGCAGTCACATAATCGTGCAGCAGTTGTTGAAGTTATGGGAAATCACTGTGGAGACTTGGCCTTGTATGCTGGAACTACAACAGGGTGTGAAGTAATTTCAACTTCTGAATCAAAACTTACCGAAGAAGAAATTTGTGAGCAAGTTAAAGTTTTGGCTAAAAAAGGTAAGCGAAGTGTAATTGTTTTGGTTACTGAAAATTTATATGATTCAAATGCTTTAGCAAAAAAAGTTGAAGAAAAATCTGGCTATGTAACTAGAGCAACAATTTTAGGTCATACTCAACGTGGAGGAATTCCAACTGGTATGGATCGCTATTTAGCAGTTACATCAGCAATTTATGCAGTTGATCAGCTAGCAGCTGGCAAAGGTGGGGTTTATGTTGGATTAGATGGCAATAAACTTGTTGCTCGTGATATTAACTCGACATTGAACATGCCAAGAAAAGATAAGAGCCAAGAACTTTCAACAATACGCTTGTTAAACTCACAGTTTAAAAAATAAAATAATTAATATTAAGTTTCAAAAAGAATAAATACAAGTTAAAATATTATTATATTGTAACAACGGGAGAAAAAAATGAATAAAAAAGAATTAGCTAAAAGAATTAAACGTACTAAAATTATTACAACGATTGGTCCAGCAACACACGAACCTGAACAAATTCAAGAATTGTTTGAAAATGGGATGACAACAATCCGTTTGAACTTTTCACATGGTGATCATGAAGAACAAGGTTATCGCATAAAAGGAGCCAAAGCAATTAGAAATAAAATTGGTAAACCAATTTCAATTTTATTAGATACTAAGGGTCCTGAAATTCGTGTCGGAAAGTTTAAAGATGGTAAACAAGAAGTTGCTGCAGGACAAAAAATCACTATTTTTACTGATAATGAATCTTTTGCAAATAAAGAATGTGGTCAGGGAGAAATGACTGTTGCTTATGACATGTCAGTTGATTTAAAAATTGAAGATCAAATTTTAATTGACGATGGTAAATTAGAATTAAATGTAACAGCAGTTAAACCAGGAATCGTTGAAGCGATTGCTTTCAACAATCATACAGTTAAAACAAATAAGCGTGTTAACTTACCAGGGATTGATTTTTCAATGGCCTTTTTAGCTGAAAAAGATCGTACAGATATCTTATATGGTTGTGAACAGGGAGTTGACTACATTGCAGCATCATTTGTTAACACAGCTGCAAACGTTCAAGAAATTAGAGATATTCTTATTGAGGGGAAACAAACTGATATTCAAATTATTTCAAAAATCGAGTCACAAGTTGGGCTAGATAATATTGATGAAATTATTGCTGCTTCTGATGGAATTATGGTTGCTCGTGGAGATTTAGGATTAGAGATTCCTTACTATGATGTACCATACTGAGAAAAAATAATTATTAGAAAATGTCGTGAAGCTGGGAAAGTAGTTATTGTTGCAACTCAAATGTTAGAAACAATGACAGAACACCCTTCACCAACTCGTGCTGAAGTAACTGACGTTTATTTTGCTACAGAATTGGGAGCAGATGCAACTATGTTATCAGGAGAATCAGCAGCTGGAGATTACCCATTCATTACTACAAATGTAATGGCAACAATTAACAAACGTGCTGAAGTTGAATTCTATAATAAAGGATACTACCAAGTTCAATTAGATAATGCTCACAAAACATCTTCAGGACCACGTGCTGATATTGCTGCGGACTTAGCTGAAAGAACAAGAGATGGGCAATATAAATTTGCAATCGTTTTATCAAGAACGGGAGAATTACTAAAAGTTATATCAAAATTCCGTCCTAATGTTGCTATTTTGGGAGTTTCTGAATCAGAAAGATTATGAACTGCATTTGGATCATGACATTCAATTTTCATGAATAAAACACCTGATTTAGTAGCTTTAGAAACAAATGATCATGATTTATCAGCAATTGCTAAATTATGAGGAGCTGTTAACGGTGAGAAAGTGTTAGTTGTAAGAAATGCTGACATCAGAGAAATTACTGTTGCGTAATTAAATAAAAAAATCCAAGAAACTTCTTGGATTTTTTTTATTAAGAATTAATATTAATTATGAAAGGACCATAAGGATCAATTAAATTATTGCTTTTTCAACCAACTTAATATTTAAAACATTGAATGTATTAAATGATTTAAAAAAGGAATTTCGAAATTGGAGTGGTAGGTTAGTTATTATTATTCTAATTTTGAAATAAGGGTATGAATGTATGCTAAAAAACATGGTAACTGAGGAAAAAATCCTTAGCAGAGTTTTTCTTTTCAAACAAGATTCTTCTGAGCTTATTAAAATTACAAAATCCAGACCAGAAGGTTCATCCAATGATAATGTACAATCTTTAATAACTTTAGTAACCGTAAATTGCCAAGATTATGATTTGAGACTTGCAAAACAAATGGTGCTGATTCCAAGTAATTTTGTAAATGATCGTATCAAGCTGGAATGAGGAAACGACTATTATACCTGAAATGATTTAGATATTGGCAAATTTTTTGTAACCGACTTTAATACTAGCAATAATTTTAAAATTACTGATAGTGGCGAGGCAAAAAGATTTGCTACTTTGAATATTTATGAAGAGTCATACAATAATGTAGCTAATTGATGCATGGCATCATTAAATTATGGGTACACTTGATATTTTGAAAATGGCAACTATTATTTTCAGCTAGTTTTTCTTCAATTTTGTGATACTGGGTCTCCCCAACCAATTGCCAAGAGTACGATTAATTTAGGATATGCTGTCAAATTTTCATAAAAATGGGTTTATAGTATTTTTACATCTTGCTTTTAAATAAAGTTAATATTAAAATAAAGTTAATTAAATAAAAAATAACATTTGGACAAGATTTTTATCAAAGGCCTATAAGAGAATTGACGGTTGGTGCAAGTCAATGGGATATGATTAAGATTACTACCAAGTAAATATGTTACGTAAGGCGCGTTAAGCTTAATTAAGATGTAGCCAATGGTTATAAATTAGGATGGTACCGCGATAAATTCGCTCCTATATGTGGAGCGAATTTTATTTATTTAAAGGAGAAAACATGAAAATCAAATTATTAGACGGTTCATTTAAAGAATTCGATCAAGCATTGTCAGTTAAGGAAATTGCTTCAAGTATTGCAATTTCATTGGGAAAATCTACAGTTGGTGCGAAAGTTAATGGTGTTTTTGTTTCAGCGGATTTTGTTGTAGATAAAGATGTAAATTTAGAATTAGTAACTACTCGTAGTGAGTATTTTGATGATTATATGAATATGACATCAGCATTGATTACTGGAATTGCAATTGCCAAATTATACAAAGCTAATTTAGCAGAAACATATTATAATGCTGATGAAAAGGAGTTTGCAATTACGTTTGAAGTTGAACCAAGAATTGGCTTGGAACAACTAGAATCAATTCAGGCAGAGGTCAATAATATTTTGAAACTTGAAACAATTAAGTCAAGTAAAATGACAATGGCTCAGGCTGAAAAGGAGTTTGCACATAACCCATACCAATTGCATTTGGCTCAACAAGCAAATGAAACTTTTGGTTACGTCCCAGTTTATACATTATGTGATATAAAAGCAGTTGTTATTGGTGGAATCATAACTGATATTAAGGTGATGAAAGTAATTGATATTCAACAATTGACTGGTTCATACTGATTAAATGATTCTGAAAATGTAATGCTACAAAGAGTTCACGGAATGTGTGGAATTAACCAAATTAGCTTAGATGAAAAAAAGGCCATGATTGAAGAGCGTCGAAGTCGAGACCACCGTTTAATTAATAAACAATTGAATATCTTTGGATTTGATAATTTAGTTGGCCCGGGTCTACCTTTATGAATGCCCAATGGAACAATTATAAAAGATGAAATTAAAACTTATTTGAAATTAAAAGAATGGGAATATGACTATGTTCATGTAACAACTCCGGTCATTGGATCTGTGGATTTGTATCGTACATCTGGACATTGAGATCATTATGGTGAAGATATGTTTCAACCATTTAGTGGTGGAAATGGGAGCGAAGAGCAATTTGTTCTTCGTCCAATGAATTGTCCTCATCATATTGCAGTTTACAAGCAAGAGCAACATTCATATCGCGAGTTGCCGATACGTATTGCTGAACATGCAATTCAGCACCGCTATGAATCATCAGGTTCATTAACAGGATTGGAACGTGTTCGCGGGATGGAGCTAACTGATTCACATATCTTTGTTCGCCCAGATCAATTGGCAACTGAATTTAAACAGATTTATAAATTAATTAGTGAAGTTTTAACGACATTTAATATTGAAATTGATTACTTAAGTTTTTCACTTCGTGACCCCCAAGATAAAAATAAATACTTTCAAGACGATAAGATGTGAAATGATGCTGAAGCCGCTTTGGAGGCTGTGTTGGATGAGTTAAATTTAGAGTACAAAAAATGTGTGGGAGAAGCGGCCTTTTATGGACCAAAATTAGATATCCAAATTAAGACAGCTCAGAATCATGAAATCACAGTATCAACAATACAATTAGACTTTTTGTTGCCTCGAAAATTTGATGTAACCTATGTTGACCAAAATCAAGAATATCAAACGCCAATTATGATTCACCGTGGTCTTATTGGAACCTATGAACGTTTCATCGCAACTTTGCTAGAACAAACTAAGGGAGTTTTACCTTTATGGCTAGCTCCAAATCAAGTTGAGATTATTCCAATTGGAAATTCTGAAAACTTTGACTATGCTGAGCAACTGCGTCAAATATTTAAAAAAGAAATGATCAGATCGCATATTGATCTGCGTGATGAACGTTTGAGCTACAAAATTCGTGATGCTCAGACTCACAAGGTTCCGTTTCAACTAGTGATCGGAAATCTTGAAACTCAAAATCAAACTGTAACTTTTAGACGTTATGGAAGTGAAAATCAAGTAACCATTTCGCAACAGCAATTTATTGATATAATTAAAAAAGAAATTGCTTCTAAGCAATAAGTAACTAAGAGAATAAAAATGATAAAAGAGCAAAGGTATGAACTGATCCTGAAATATTTGCAGGGAAAAAGCATTATTTCAACTAATTTAATTGCGACTGATCTGAAAATTCCATTCACTACATTACGTCGAGATTTAAACCATCTTCATGGAATAGGGAAGATATACAAAATGCATGGTGGAGTAATTGCAACAGCAAATCCTGATATTCCTCAAGAATACTACATTGATGAAAAAATTAAATTGAATATTGCTGCAAAAAAAGCAATTGCAAAACGAGCGGCAACTCTTGTAAAACCAAATGAGACAATTTTCATGGATGGTGGTTCAACAGTTTACTATTTTGCAAAGCAATTAGATCCAAAATTAAATTTGAAAATTGTTACAAGTTCTGCTATGAATCTTCAAGTTTTGGCTGAAGCAGGTCACAAAAATATTTCGATTTTGGGAGGAACTTATGATCCATTCACGGGAACGATTGTTGGCGCTGAAGCTGTTGAGCAAGTACTTGGATATAAGATTGATAAATGTTTTATTGGAATTGACGGATATTGTGATGGAAAAATATATTTGTTAAACTTAAAATTTATTAAAATAAAGGAAGCTTTATTCGCAAAATCACAAGTGGTTTATGGACTGGTTGACAAATCAAAATTTAATTTTAAAACATGTTATGAATTTCCAAATCCTAAAAGAATTAAAATCATTACAAACTAAATTTAAAAATTATATAGCAAAATTAAGAGGTCTTTTTTTAAAAAAAATGGCCTTTTTTATTTATTTTAATTTCACAATGATAATATGAAGGTATGCTAATGAGAATCATTAGTGATTTATAAAAGAGGGAATTTTATGAAAAAATTATTAACATCTATAAGCGTTGTATCGCTAGGAATTGCTGGAATTCCGACAGCAATTAGCTATGGAATAGACGGAAAAGATCAAGTTCAAAATGAAGATAAACTTGATGATAATAAATTAGAACTTGTTAGTTCTAGTGACAAAGTAGAAACCTATAAGTATAAATTAAATAAAACAGGAGCTAATGAATTTTTTTATAATAGTTCAACTGCTGTTGGAAGCCCATCATTCTCATATAAATATTATGAAATTAAAACAGATTTCGATGTTCCATCTATTATTGACAAAAATGTATCAATAAAAGTTTCAAATAATTTCCAAGGAGGCAAAAAATCATCTCAAGTAACTTGAGGTGGAGATGTTTTCTATCCTTGAAGTGCATTTGCAAAGCGTGATTACACTGAAAATAAAGGTCTATCACTTATTTATCCATTATGACCATCTGATTGAGTTGAAGATTCGTTAAAACGAATTGCTACTCACGAATGAGCAGATGGACTTGCAGTTTTAGATTATAGAGAATACTCAGCGTTAGGATATTACCCAGATTGATATGATGAAGGGAAAATAAGACTTGTATGATATGTTGGTTCATATATTAACCCAAAGTGGTCATTGTCTAATGCGAGAAGTTGAACCAATATTGGAAATGAACTTGAATTTAAATTTACACATCAATAGTTTAATAAAAAAATAAAATGACTGTAAATTGATTTTGGAACTACAAGCAATAGCTTGTAGTTTTATTTATAAACAAAAGTAGGAGATTAGCATGTGCGAAATAATTTTTAAAAACGATCAAGAAAAGTATGAATATGAGAAATATGCTTATTTGAAGGGCAAGGAATATTATCATTACATTGCTAGACAATTAAATAATTTTAATTATAGTTGTGTTGCATCAGCAATTCGCTATGATCTTCGTTTACGATATGATCTATATCATTACATTGGGTTGGTTGAAGATATGCTTAAAGCAAGAGTTATTGATAATAAGCTTGACGATGACTACACATTGGAGAACTTTTTAGAAAAAAATACTAAAACAAGTTTAAACGAAATTAATCAAATAATTATTAAAACGCATGCCAATCTTGAATATGAGACAAAAGAAAATTTAGAAATGATACGTGAGTTACGCAACAAAATTGCTCATTTCACTCCACTGATTTTTGAATCTAAAACAGAAGTTGAAGAAAAAATAAAAGCTTTGGCGCTAGTAATCCCACAATCGCATAAGCAAAAATTTATCCAAGCGATAAAAAACTGTCAAAAAAATTTGGACATTCCAGATAAGTCAATTTTGATAAAATTATAAGAAGTAAAAAAACTTGACTCATATTTTAGCCAAGTTTTTTGCTCAATATTTAGTTATAAAAAATATTTAGATTGATGAAAAATATTGATCATCATTTGTAATTTCACATAAAATGGTAATACCTAAAAACTTGTAATGTAAAAAAAACTTATCGCAAGGCAAATGTTTGAAAAAGCAAAATACCACACAACTTTTATATATCAGAATGGATTCATATTTGTAAGCCAAAAACTTTAGTGTCAATATTTTGGAAGCCTAACAAAAATAAAAAACAGCTTTAACTTATTTTTTTAAGTAATTTTTCCTTGTGCAGTTTTTTCATTGCCTCCGCCTTTAATACTTAAGGAAGCATGATTTTTCATAGTCTCAATTGCACTTTTGGAGCTATTTGATTTACATAAGTAAATTTTAGAATTTAAATTAACCAATTCTATTAAAGCATTTGAATTGCTTTTCATTAATCAATCAGCAACAAAATTCATATCTTTAATTTCCATGGTATCATCTTTAATTTCCAAATAATTAATATTATCAATATTTACAAATGCTGCTTCACTATACTTTTGAATGTAATTATCTCTTTTAATTTTCTCAAACTGAATGTAGTGCTCTTTAATTTTGCTTTTCAGCAAAATTAAATTAGTTTTTCATTGAAAAAAAGTTGCTTTAGATAATTCTTTTGTAGCAATAGCGCTTATTAGACTTTCAATTTCCAAATTAGACATTTTTGATTTTGTCATTTCGTATTTGTCCGTCAAAGCTTTAATTTCTTCCTGTTCTTGTTCTAAAGTTTGTTTAATTGCTTGTTCAATTTGCTCAAGCGATGTTTTAGCATAAAAACGATAAACATTGTTTCCTTTGCTTTCGAAATTGTAAATATAAAAGTCAGGAATATCGCTAGTATTATCGACATGAGTTCCACTGCAAAGCTGAATTGATACGTCGCCAAACTTAACAATTCGTAGTTCACCTTTAAGCTCCTTATTTCCAAAAGAAATATCCAAATTATATTCACTTTGAACAATTTGCGCATCAGTAATAATTTCTTCTTTAGAAGAGTTCGAGGCTATTTTATTAGCGACAATATTTTGAATAGCTTCGATTATATTAGATGTCATTTCTTCTTCAATTCACATATCAATTCTCAATCCATTTTCATCATTAAAATAACCCTTTCCAATGCTTGAGGGGAATTGCTCTCTAAGAGTATCAAATAAAAGATGTGCAGCTGAATGGTTAGCACTTACTAATTTTCTTTTTGCTGCATCAATCTTAGCAACAACTGGAACATTTATTTCAATGTCTTTAACCAAAGCTATTTTGTGTATAACTTCATCATTATCTAGTACCAATCCTAGTACAGGATACTCCAAACCATTAATAATTAAAATACCGGAATCTCCTATTTGGCCAGCTGATTCAGCAAAAAAACATGTTTGCTCTAAAATTAAAAATGTAAATTTATCCGTATTTTTATAATCCTTAACTTTTGTTTCTGCCTTTAAATGATGATACCCTATAAAATTTTTGATCATATATACTCCTTAATATAATTATTATAATATTCTCATTTTATAACATTTATGGCATAATGTTTATTCTTAAATGTCTCTAAATAAAAAAGAGGTAAAATAATTAATGAACCGTTTACAATAATATTTTCCAGAAAAAGTTGAAAATATAATATTTTTTCTAATTATGGTCTAAAATGGTTTAAAATGGTTTATTTTGGAATATAATTAAAAATGAGGAGGAAGCATGATTAAAGAACAACGCTATGAAATGATTTTAGAAAAGTTATCCAATTCAGAAATTCAGTCTTTAGAAAAGTTGTCATTGGATTTAAATATTCCAATGACAACTTTAAGAAGAGACTTAGCGGATTTGGAAGCGCGCGGCTTAATTCTTAAACTACGTGGAGGAGCTAAAATAATTAGCAATAACGTGGTAGTTGAAGATAAATTTGAAAATAAAGTTGAATACAATATTGAAGAAAAAAAGCGCTTAGCTCAAAAAGCTGTTAAGATGATTAAAGCAAACGAATCAATTTTTTTAGATACTGGTTCAAGTACTTTTTATATATCTAAACTATTAGATCCAAAGCTGAATTTAACAATTGTAACAAATTCAATTTATAACGTTCAGGAACTCGCCAAAAATGGTCATACAAATGTTTATTTGCTTGGTGGAAAATTTACAAGTATTACAGGCGCTATTTTAGGATACGAAGCAATTGAGGCTTTAAAAAATTACTTTTTTGATAAAAGTTTTTTGGGAGTTAATGCAGTTGACAAAAATCAAGATATTTTTACAACAAGTTCAGAACATGCCCAAATCAAAGTTGAGATTATTAAGCACTCACAAAAGGCTTATGGTATGGCAGATTCAAGTAAGTATAACTCAAAATCGTTTTATAAATTTGCAACCGCAGATGAACTTGAATTAATTAGTTAGGAGAGACACATGATATATACGATAACTTTAAATCCGGCCTTAGATCACATAATTGAGACCAGTGGATTTAATATCGGTGAAACTAATTATTATAATAAGGATTATGTTGTTATTGGTGGTAAGGGAATAAACGTGTCAATTATTTTGAACAATTTAAAAGCAAATGTTTTATCAACAGGGTTGATGGGAAAAGCAAATCAGCATCATTTTATTGATAAGTTTAATGAGTTGCATGTTAAAACACATTTTTTCTTTTACAATGGCGATACAAGAACCAATTTTAAGATTAAAAATTTAAACCTTAAGCAAGAAACAGAAATCAATGGACGTGGGATTGAAGTTGATTTAGAATTACTAACAAAAATAAAAACATATTTAGCATCAAATCTGGATGCTGGAGATATCGTTGTAGCTGCTGGAAGTATTCCAAAAGGCACACCAACAACTATATATCAAGAAATTGGTGAAATAGCTGCCGAAAAGCAAGCGGTATTTATCCTAGATACTTCAAAAGAACAAATGCTAGAGGGATTAAAGTCTCGACCATATTTAATCAAACCAAATATTGAAGAAATTTGTGAAATATTGGACTTACCCTTTAAAGAGTATTCTTTTGAAGAAACTAAAATTATGGTCGATAAATTAAAAAAATTAGGAGCTCGAAACGTGCTTGTGAGCCAAGGTTCTCAAGGAAGTATTTTCTTTGATGAAAATGGTGATATTTATAAAGTTGGAGTTGCAAAAGGAACTCTAGTAAATTCAGTTGGGTCTGGAGACAGTATGATTGCTGGATTTACATATGGCTTGTATAAACAATTTGATTTAAAAACAACATTACAGTATGGAGCAGCAAGCGGAGCGGCAACTGCTTTTACTCAATGGCTAGCAGAACGTAGCGATATTGAAAAACTCGTTAAAGAAATTAGTGTAGAAAAACTATAGAAAGAGGAAACAATGGAACTTAAAAATCTATTTAAAGCTAAAGCAGCGTTTTTTAAACAAGATCTAAATTCTAAAGAAGAAGTTATTAACTTTCTAACTCAGCAATTAGCTGAACAGAAAATTATTAGCAATGAAGCAGAATTTAAAAAGTTGATTTTGAAACGCGAAAAAGAAGACTCAACAGGAATTGGAGATGGAATTGGATTACCCCATGCAATTACTGAGGTGGTTAAAGAACCAACAATTGCATTTATGTCATTAAAAAATCCTATTGAGTGAGGAAGTTTAGATAATAAACCAGTTGACTTAATATTTATGATTGCAACAAATGATGAAGGCGGGGGAGAACATTTAGCAGCTCTATCTCAACTATCAACTTTCTTAATGAAGGCCGAACTGCAAAAAAACTTTAGAAACGCTAAAACATTTAGCACATTTATTAAAAATTTTAATGTTGAAGAAACAGCGAAAGCTGATGCAAAGTCGGACAATGGTTATTATGATGTTGTCGGAATTACAGCATGTCCAACAGGTATTGCCCATACTTATATGTCAGCTGAAAAGTTAACTGAGTATGCTCAAGAACTGGGAATGACAGTTAAAATTGAAACTCAAGGACGTCGTGGAACTGAAGATAAATTAACTCAAGATGAAGTTAATAATGCCAAAGTTATTATCTTAGCCCATGACAAAGCTTTACAAGGATTGGGAAGATTTACTGGAAAAAAAGTTATAGATACATCGACAAAGGATGCCATTTATAATGGTAAAGATTTAATTACTAACTTTGAAGCTAAGGCTGTTGAAGCAAAAGGCGGATCAGCAAGTGATGACGATACTGGTGAATTTTCACTTAAAAAGTTTAAAGATATTAAAGGAAACCTTTTGGGAGGAGTTTCTCGTATGCTACCATTCGTTGTTGCTGGAGGAATTATCTTAGGACTTGGATTTTTAATTGATTCATTGACAGGAGCATCTGGAGGTGGATTAGGTGTAACTAACGAATTTGCGGGAATGTTATCAGGTATTGGTAAAACAGCAATGATGATGATGGTACCAATTCTTGGAGGATATATTGCTTATTCAATAGTTGGCCCTCAAGGATTAATGCCAGGAATTATTGCTGGATTAATTGCTGATGGGACTGGTGGATTCTTGTGAGGAAAATATGATTCACAAAATGCTTGATCTGCCTTATGGTCAAGAGTTTTACCTGGAAATATTCCAACAACATCAGGATTTATTGGAGCAATGGTTGGAGCTTATGTAGCTGCTTTTATTGTCTTTGGTTTATCAAAAGGAATGGCAAAAATGCCAAAATCATTTGCAGGAGTTAGAGACATTGTGTTTGTTCCAGTTTTATCACTAATTGGAGTTGCAGTTGCAATGTTTGCTTTGAGCATTCCTTTAGGATATACAATGTTTGGACTACAAGAAGGATTAAAATGATTAGCTAATAAAAACTTAATTGTTTTAGTAGCAGCATTGTTAGGAATGATGATGTGTATTGATATGGGAGGACCGATCAATAAAATTGCTTATGTTACAGGGACATTAACTGTTGGAGCAACAGCTACTAGCGGAATATATATTCCACTAGTTCAAAATGGAATTGAATATAATCAAGCATCAGTATTTATGGCTGCTGCAATGGCAGGTGGAATGATTCCACCATTAGGAATTGCCTTATGTACTGTGTTATTCAAAAAAACATGAACAGCAAAAGAACGTGATGCAGCTAAGGCCAACTGATTAATGGGAGCTTTTTTCATTACTGAAGGAGCAATTCCATTTATGGTTTCTGACCCAAAAAGAATTTCAGTATCTGCTTTAATTGGTGGAACTATAACAGGAGTTTTAGTGGGAGCATTTAATATTGGACTTGGAGCACCTCATGGAGGAGTTGTAGTATTTCCTTTATTAAGATCATTTCTTTTTGAAGGTAACTTAGGGATTGCAATGGGTATTGTATTTTACATTATGTCAGTTGTAATTGGAATTGTAGTTATGGCAACTATTTTAGGTTTCTGAAAAAATAACGATATTAAAAAAGGTAAACTGGTAGTTGACGCAGCATATATTATAAAAGAAACAAAAAAAGTTGTGGCTACCAAATAATTACTATTCTAAAAACAGATGTTCATCATCTGTTTTTTTATCTCAAAATTGAAAATTTTTAATTATTATAATAAAGAAAGTTGGATATTGCTAATAAAAAATGCAATAACAAATTTATTGAAATTTTTAAAAAGTGCTAATATTTTAGCAAAAATCTGAAAGTGAATTTGATAATATTTGTTAATTAAGTGACTCAAAATATATTACAAAAAACCTGAAATATAAACATAATCAATTATCATAATTCAAGATTAGTTAAATTAGTTTATTTTTAAAATCTGGTCTCTATAAAAAGTCATTTTATATAAAATACAAACATTTTTAAAATGTTGATTATAATTATAAATAGTTATAAAGTGAGGTTGAATATGAATAAAACTAAAATTACATATCATGAAATTGCTAAGCTTTCTGGCTTGGGAGTAGGAACCGTATCTAGATATTTTAATAACTACAATATTTCGGAATCTTCAAAAAAAAGAATTGGCGATGTTTTAAAGAAAATTGATTATGTTCCAAACTTCGCTGCCTCTTCGATTAAGAAGAAAGTCAAAGATGTGTATTTAATGTTGCCCTTTAATAATGATGAAACAGCAAATATGGAAATAGTTAATGGTGTTAAAAGCTATTTTGAGCAAAAAGATATTAGTTTCTTTGTATTTATATCATCAGATGATAGTAAACAATATGAAACAGATTTGAACTATTTAATCTCAAGAAACCCGTATGCGGTAATTTTATTATTGCCAAAAGACACTACTAAAGAACTAGAAGAAAGAATATCAATTATAAAAACTACTAAACTTGTTACATACAATAAAAAAATAAAAAATGTAGATACTTATGAAATTGAAGATTACGTAATGTTTAAAAATTTAGCTTCAAAAATAGATCAAAAATATTCAAAGCAAAATATATTGTATATAGGATTGCCTGATGCAGATACAACAACAGGAAAAATGCGTAAAAAAGGATTTTTAGAAAATACAAAAAATAATAGTGTTTCTTCATTGGTGGTATCTAAAAATACTATTGAGGTAATTCAAAAAGAATTTGAAGATCACTTAAAAAATAATTTTGCTGACATATACGTTTGTGCGACACATACTATAGCGTTAACCGTTAATGATTATTTAACAAAAAAGGGTGTAAGAAATATTTCCATTTTATCTGATATTGGAAAAGTTGGCAGAACTAGTGAGCTAGTCAAAGCAGAATATTTAATTTTTGTTGATTACTTTTTAATTGGTTGCCAGATTGCTAAAAAAATATTGGATATTAAATTTATTTATAAAAAAAACTTTGAAATTATTTAATGGTTTCATTTTTTTTGTATAATTATTTATATTGGAAACGTTTCCAATAGAAAGGAATGTATGCAAAAAAAAGACAAAATAAGTAAGAGTAAAGCAGTTAAAGTTGACTTAATAGCTTGATCTCAAGAAATGTTGGAGCTTTTAGGTGGTTCTGACAATGTAATTTCTGCCGCACATTGTTTAACTAGACTACGATTAGTGATCAAAGATGAGGCTTTAATTAAAAAAAGTGATGTTGAAAAAATGCCTAGCGTAAAGGGCACTTTCAAATCCTCAGGCCAATTTCAAATTATTATTGGAACTGATGTTGAAAAATACTTTAAAGAATTTGTAAAAGTAACAGGAATCAAAAGTGTTTCTAAAGAAGAAAGCAAAGCAATAGCTGCTAATGAAAAAGGAAATCTTTTTGTTAGAGGATTAAATTTTCTAGGTGAAGTATTTATTCCAATTGTCCCTGTTCTTGTTGCTGGAGGAATCATCTTAGGATTTAGAAATGTCTTGGAAGCTGATTTTAATGGCTGAAAAATTGTTGAGCAGGGGCAATTTTGAGTTGGTTTAAATGACTTTTTATGAATTCCCGCTCAAGTATGTTTCTGATGATTGCCTGTTCATATTTGCTGAAGCATTTTTAGAAAAATGGAAGCTGATCAAGTTCTGGGAATAGTAGTGGGACTTTGCTTGATGGTACCACCCCTAATTAATACTTATGAGGTTATTGGAGGAACAGGTAAAGATTCCCCAATTTGAATATGGGACATTATCAAAGAACTTCAAAAGCAAGGCAAAGATGCAGCATTCGACTGAGGATTTATGAAATATCCTTGAAAAATTCAATATACAGCGCAAGTTATTCCAGCATTTGCAATTGGAATTGTTGGGGCTCATATAAATAAATGAATTAAACGAATTTCTCCAGGGTATATCAGTCAGATTTCAGTGCCGCTAGTAACAATTATTCCAACATTTATGATTGCAATGTTTATTGTTGGGCCTGTTGGATTTGTAATTGCTTCAGCAATTGGCTATGCTGTTTCATGATCATTTACAAATCCAATTGCTAAATATTTCTCTGGATTCATTGTAGGATTTGCTTATGCACCAATTGTTCTGACTGGAGTGCATCATTTATTTAATGCAATTTTTATTCAGGATACTGCCCAAAATGGTGGAAACTTCTTGTTTATTGGAACTTGTGCACAAGCAATCGCACAGGGAGGAGCTGTTATTGGTTGAATTTTAGTTAATCGTAAAGATCCAAGAACCAAAGATGTAGGAATTCCCTCAATTGTTTCTGCTTACTTAGGTGTAACAGAGCCAGCAATGTATGGAGTAAATTTAAAACATATGTATCCATTTGTAGCAGCTTCAATTGCGACTGGAGTTGGATTAGAAATTGCTGTTATTTCAGGAACAAGTGCTTATAACTCAGGTAATGGAGCCTGACTAGGAATTCTAAATGTTCAAGCTGAGTCACAAATTGCTGGTGTTAATACATGAATTGGAACAGGGTATACATGATTTATGATTTCAATGCTTATCACTACAGCATTATCGATATCATTAACAATGTTGTTTTCAAAAGTTAGCTATTTTAAAAAATTTAACATTGAAATGAAAGCAGCGGAATTACTAAAATAATTAATTTAAAAAATAAGGAGAGAATGTGAAAAACGAACTAATATATGAAGTCTTTATTCCGACTTTTAATGATGGTTTAAAAACAGGCAGGGGAAATCTTCAAGGAGTTATTAAAAAGCTATCTTATTTAAAAGAATTAGGTGTTACGAGAATTTGACTTTCACCTTTTTATGAATCGCCATTTAAAGATAGCGGATATGATGTAGCGAATTATTGTCAAGTCAACTCTGATTTTGGTTCCTTAAAAGATCTAGAATTATTAATTGAAAAAGCCAAAATGCTTGATATCTCAATTATTACAGACATAGTTTTTAATCATACTTCAGATCAACACAAGTGATTTCAAAAAGCTTTGCAAGGAGATGATAAGTATATGAGCTATTACATCTTTAAAGATCCTGTGAATGGGAAACCACCTACTAACTGAAAAAGTAAAATGGGCGGATCAGCTTGAGAATTTGTGCCAAAGCTAAATAAATATTACTTGCATTTATTTGCTAAGGAGCAACCGGATTTGAATTGACAAAATTTGGAATTAAGACAAGAACTAATTAAGATTTTAAACTTTTGAAAAGATAAAGGAATCAAGGGATTTAGATTAGATGTATGTAACTTGTATGATAAGCCATTAATTTTTGAAGATGACCAATTAGGCGATGGGCGTAAATTTTATACAGATGGTCCCAATATTGAAAAATATTTTCAACTAATGAATCAGGAAGTTTTTAGTAAGATTGAAGACTGTTTTACAGTTGGAGAAGTCTCATCGACAACAAAGGAAAAGTCGGCAAAATATGCTAAAGATAATAATGAACAATTAGACTCAGTATTTACTTTTTTACATCTTAAAGTTGACTATATAAATAACAATAAGTGAACGTATAGCAACCCAGATTTGCAAATGTTTTGAGACTTAGTAAAAGAATGACAAGAATATTATCAAGAGCATCACGCTGAATTAGCTTTGTTTATGAATAATCATGATCAACCTCGAGCCGTTAGTCGCTTTGGAAATATAGAAAAATTTTGAAAAGAAAGTGCAACTGCCATCTTTGGATTTACAGCTTTAATGAAAGGAATACCATTTCTGTATCAAGGCGAAGAAATTGGAATGTCAAACCTAAATCTAAAGAATATAAATGAATTTGTCGATGTTGAAACAATTGGGCATATTCCTGAGTTGCTGGAAAAATATTCTGCAAATAATGTTTTGAAAATATTAAACTCCAAGGCTAGGGACAATGCTAGAAGTGTTATGCAATGAAATGAAAATAGATTTGCAGGCTTTACCAAAAATGAAAAGTGCAGTGAATATGTAAATGCAAATTACTTGACAATAAATGTTGAAAAGCAAAATAATGACGGGAACTCAATTTTAAATCATTATAAGAAAATTATTAACTTAAGGAAAACTTTAAAGCCGTTATATTGTGGAGCAATAAAGTTTTTTGAAGACCTAAGTTATGCGTATAAAAGAATATATGGTAATGAAGAAATCTGAGTTTTAACAAACTGAAGTGAAAATTATAAAACAACACAACTAAAAGAGTTGCCAAATCAGTTTCAAGTCATTTATAACAATACGGCCAATTTTGACATTAAAAAATTATCTCCATATCAATTGGTTATTTTGCAAAAGGTAACCCATGAGATATAATTCACGAGAAAATGCCAAGTTTGCTCTAAACTCCAGTGTTGTCGTGACTTTAATTTCGACAATACTATTTGTCATTGGTGTCATTTATATGGTTGTTGTTAAAGATTTTCAGTACTGATGAATATTTTTAATTGTTGTGATTATTCAAGTTATTGTAAGTCTAGTTTATTGCTATATCGCAATCTTTAAAATAAAGATTGATGGCTATTATAATAGAGAAAAAATTAGCAGCTTAATTTTTTGGTTGGTAATTGTAGAAGGCTTAACACTAAATGTTTTTGCTTTTTTGTATGGTTTGTATAGTTATCGAAAAGTTTTTCATGGTACAAAAATTTTTTGATAGTCATATTCTAAAAAAACATTCCTAATCGTTGTAATTATAGTGGAAAATATTCTATAATATTATGTATAGTAAGGTGAAAGAATATGAGTAAAAAAATGAGAGGTATTGGTGCTAGTGAAGGCGTAGCCGTAGCTAAAGCGTTAGTATTAAAAGAAGAACAAATTATTATTAAAAAGCATGCAATTTCAGATGTTGAAGCTGAAATTACTAAATTGGATAATGCTATTGTTAAAGCAGTAGCCGATCTGAATGGTTTGAAGGAATCAACTTTAGTTAAACTTGGAGAAGAAAAGGCTGCAATTTTCGAAGCACATAAAGATATTGCAGCTGATCCAGCAATTAAAGAAGAAATTGAAACTATGATTAAAAAGGATCATGTTAATGCAGAATTTGCTGCACAAACTATCACAAACAACTATTATGAAATGTTTGCAGCAATGGAGGATCATTATTTTCAAGAACGTTCTGCAGATATTAAAGACGTTGCGTCAAGAATTATTAAGCATATTATGGGAATTAAAATTGTCGATTTGTCAACAATTTCTGAAGAAGTAATTTTAGTAGCTGAAGATTTAACACCTTCACAAACTGCACAATTAGATAAAAAATTTGTCAAGGGATTTGCAACTAATGTTGGTGGCAGAACATCACACGCTGCTATTATGGCAAGAAGCTTAGAAATTCCAGCAGTATTGGCTTTAAAAACAATTACTGAAGATGTTAAAGATGGTGAAGTTTTTGCTTTGAACGGGGCAACTGGAGAAATCGTGTTAGATTTATCTGCAGAGAATATTAAAGAATATGAATCATTGGCTAAAGAGTTTGCAAATATGAAAGCAGAGTTGTCTAAATTTAAGGAATTGCCTTCTTTAACAAAAGATGGTGCTGAAAAATTAATTGAAGCTAATATTGGTTCTCCATTGGATGTTGAATCTGTACTTGAAAATGGTGGAGAAGGAATTGGGTTATTCCGTTCAGAGTTTTTATATATGGATAATGATCATTTTCCAACAGAAGATGAACAATTTGAGTCATACAAAAAAGTTATTGATGCCATGAACGGTAAGTTAGTAGTTATTCGTACACTAGATATTGGTGGAGACAAAAAATTATCATATTTTGAATTTCCTCATGAAATGAATCCATTTTTAGGTTACCGAGCAATAAGATTTACTTTAGACCGTAAGGATATTTTTAGAGATCAGATTCGTGCTTTGTTAAGAGCTTCAGCATTTGGAGAGTTAGGAATTATGTTTCCAATGATTGCGACAATTGATGAATTTAAAAATGCTAAAGCATTTGTAGAAGAATGTAAAGCTGAATTAGATAAAGAAAAAATTGCTTATGATAAAAATGTTCAAGTTGGAATGATGGTAGAAATCCCAGCAGCAGCAATTAGTGCTGACAAATTCTCAAAATACGCAGATTTCTTTTCAATTGGAACAAATGATTTAATTCAATATTCAATGGCAGCAGACCGAATGAGTGAAAATGTTACATATTTATATCAACCAACAAATCCATCAATTTTACGTTTAATTAAAATGACAATTGAAGGAGCCCACAAAAATAACCGATGAGTTGGAATGTGTGGAGAAATGGCTGGAGATATTCAAGCTTTACCGTTGCTATTAGGAATGGGATTGGACGCATTTTCAATGAGTGCAACATCAATGTTGCGTGCGCGTTCATTAATGAGTAAAATTGAAATAAAAGAGGCTGAGGAATTGGCTAATAAGGCGTTAGATTTGGAAACAAGCGAAGAAGTTCTTGCTTTAGTTGATGAATTTTTAGCAGCAAAATAATTTGATCTAAACTTAATAAAAACAAAAGGACTTTTTAATAAAGTCTTTTTTTGTTAAAATATATTTATAAATAAAAAACCAAGGGAGAATTATATGGGGCTATTTAGCAAAAAGAAAAAAGAAATCGAAATTTTTGCTCCAGTTGATGGAGAAATCATTAGTTTAGATTTAGTAGAAGATGAAGTATTTCAAGAAAGAATGATGGGTGACGGATTTGCTGTAATTCCTGCAAATGGTGTTTTTGTAGCACCAATCGAAGGAGAACTAGTAACTGTGTTTCCAACAAAGCATGCTTATGGTATTAAAAATGCTGCTGGAATTGAATTATTAATTCATATTGGTTTAGATACTGTTACTTTAGAAGGAAAAGGATTTAATTCAAAAGTTGAACAAGGTCAAAAAGTTAAAGTTGGAGATGAACTTGTTAAAGTTAACTTAAAAGAAGTTGCTGCTGCAGTTCCATCAATTAAAACACCTGTTGTTTTTACAAACACAAATGGAAAAACTATTGAAGTTGTTAAATTTGGAAAAGTAAAAAAAGGGGACTTAGTAGCTATTTTAAAAAAATAGATTTTAAGAAAGAATTTTTATGAACCAGATAATGATTTTTGTTATAGAGGTTTCACAAAAGCGTTTATCGCATGGTGGAGCAATTGCAATGTTGGTAATTGGAATATTATGTATTGTTTTGGCAATCGCTTGTGGGTTTTTATACATTAATCGTAAAAAGAAAAAAGAATGAGAAAAAAAGCAAAATTTTAAAATAGTATCTCCAAAATACAAGGTTTTCGAATTTTGAGGTCAATATTTTTATATTTTCGTAATATTTGCGTGTTTATTGGCTTCTCTAATATTAATTCCTATTTCAATCGGAACTTTAGTTTAACAACTAAAGTTTTTTATTTCATATTTTGAATTGGGATTTGTAAAATTGTATATTTCACAAATCAAATTGTTCTTTTGATATTTTATTTTTGAAAGGAAATTAAATATTAATGATCTCAAAAATACTACAAAAACAAAGATTATTTAAAACCCAAGAAACAAAAATAAAAAAAACTTCGGGTTTAACAACAAAAAGTAACAATTCTAATAAATGATCTAAGATATTGTCAAATTTACAAGAATTAGGTAAAGCCCTACAATTTCCAATTGCAGTTTTACCTTTTGCAGCATTATTAAATCGTTTTGGTGCACTTGGGATTGCTTATACAACAACTGCTGATGGAAAAATTATCAATGAAGCTGGATATTGAATCTCATTTATTATTCAAAAACCTGGAGCAGTTGTTTTTGATAATTTAGCCTTACTATTTGCAATTGGATTAGCGTTTGGTTTGGCAAAAGACCATCGTGGTGAAGTTGCTTTAGTTGGAGCAATATTCTTTTTTACAATTACGGCATTAACTTCTGTAGCTGGTTCTCTCCCAGATATGATCTATGGAAAAGTTTTAACCTTTACAGATGAAAATGGAAAGCAATATTCATCACTTATCTATGTCAAAAATTATGCAGAAGACGGAACCACAATTAAAGGAGCTTCTTATGTTCTAAATATTGGGGTTTTAGGTGGAATTGTTTCAGGTTGTTTTTCAGCTTATTTATATAATAAATATAAAGAAATTAAATTGCCAACTGCATTATCATTTTTTGGAGGACGTAGGTTTGTTCCAATGATTGGTTTAGTAGTTGCAATTCCAACTGCTTTTGCTTTTGCAATTATTTGACCCTGAATTCAGTATGCTTTAATGTTATTTGGAACAAGCGTTGCTAATCCTAAAAACCCTGCAGTCGCAATTCCCGGAACTGCTATTTATGCAGGATTGAATCGTTTACTATTACCATTCGGTTTACATCAAATTTTAAATACATTTTTCTTATTTCAGTTACCAATTAATGGTTCAATTGTTGATCCAATAACTGGAACAATCAATGCTGGAACTCAATGAGTAAATGGAGATATTAATGCTTTTGCAAAAGGAATTCAAGGATCAGGATTATTTCAAGGGGGATTTTTTCCAATTATGATGGGTGGTGTTCCTGCAATTGCAATTGCAATGATTTTTGCTGCCAAACCAGAAAATAGAAAAGAGGTATCAGGATTTTTAGGTGGAGTGGCACTAGTTTCAATAATTTCAGGAATTACTGAACCAATTGAATTTTCATTTGTATTTATGTCACCAATTTTATTAGTTATTCATGTTTTATTGTCATTTATCTTTGTAGCAATTTCAACTGCTATGCAAATTCAAATTGGATTTGGATTTAGCGCGGGTCTAATAGATTACTTGGCTTCATTTGCTCAGTCTTGAGGATTTGCTAATGAAGGTGGAAACATGACAGTTTCTGCTAATCCACTATGAACATTGTTATTAACAAGTGTTGCTGGTGGAACATGATTTGTGTCATTCTACTTTTTAATCAAATGACTAAATATTGAAACACCAGGTAGAGAAAATATTATAGTCGATAATAAAGAAACAAATTCAAAAAAAAATATAAATCAATTTACAGGAAACAAATATGAAATTATGGCTGAAAACATCATTAGCGCTATTGGCGAAAATAATATTGTTTTAATTGATAACTGTGCAACTCGTTTGCGTTTAAAATTAAAAGATAATAGCAAAATTAATGAATCCGAAATTAAAAAATCTGGAGCATTTGGAATAAAACGTTTCGGAAATGAGACTTTGCAAATTGTTGTTGGAAGTGATGTAGAGCATGTCGCTAATGCAATGAAAAAACGAACTCATAGATAGTTAAAGCGCTAAAAAATCTTTATTTCTCGTTTTTGAATAAGTTCTATAAATAATGTTGTAATTTATACTCAATCCATATACAATATTATTGTTTAAAGAAGAAGCACTTAGCTCACCATTAACTATTAGTGAAATGGTAGTCAAAATTATATATTATTATTTTATATAAAATGTGCTTTCTAATTCTTTAACGGCACATTTTTTATATTAAGGAGAATACTACATGGATCAAAGAAATAGAAATTCCAAACCAGTTAAAAATCAAGATCCGATCAATGGATTTATTAAAGCTAGAGAAATCTTTGTTATTGATGAAAATGGAGACAAACGTGGAGTAATGTCTAAAAGAGACGCAATTGCATTAGCTGAGTCTCAAGATTTAGATTTGCTACAAGTGGGGACTCAACCAGACGGCACAGCAATTGCTAAAATTGTTAACTATGGTAAGTATAAATACGAACAACAAAAAAAACTAAAAGAAGTTAAAAAAAATTCATCAAAAACTGAAAACAAAGAAATCCGCTTAACAGTTAATATCGGACAACATGATTTAGAAACTAAGGCTCGAAAAGCTAAAGAATTTTTATTAGATGGTGATCGTGTAAAAATATCTTTGAAATTTAAAGGAAGAGAAATTGCTTACATGGATCTTGGAGAAGAGACTTTAAAAAAATTCTTTGCATTAATTGAAGACATTGCAAAAATTGAAAAAGAACCCAAATTGACATCAAGATTCTTAGACATGTATGTTGTGCCTAAGAAAAATTAGTAAAGGATAGCGAGGACAAAATTATGCCAAAAATGAAAACAAAAAAAGCTTTAGCAAAACGTGTTCGTGTTTCTGCTAACGGAAACCTTAAAAGAGGGAAAGCCTACAGATCACACCGTGCTACAGGTAAAACAACAAAGCAAAAGCGTCATTTAGAAAAAATGACAATCGTTCATAAAACAGATATGAAACGTTTAAAAGGTTTATTGCAAAAATAGAAATAGGAACGAGAGGAATATATAATGGCAAGAGTTAAATTTGGAAAAGTAACTAGAGCAAGAAGAAAACGTTGAATTAAGCGTGCTAAAGGATACTACGGAACTAAAAAATCTTCATATAAAAAAGCCCATGAACAAGTTGTTCGTTCTATGGCTTATGCTTTTATCGGGCGTAAACAAAAGAAACGTGATTTCAGACAACTATGAATCGTTCGTATTAATGCAGCTGTTAGACCTTATGGTTTATCATACTCAAGATTTATGAATGGGTTGAAACTAGCTAATATTGACATCAATAGAAAAATGCTATCAGAATTGGCAATTCACAATCCTGAAGACTTTGAAAAAATCGTAAAAGAAGTTCAAAATAAATTGAAATAAAAGATTTCCTCGCATGGGGAAATTTTTTATTTCAAAAGCAGAACTTAAATTATTATTGTTTCCAACGATTATTCCATTAAAATTATAGGGAAAGAGGTTTTTTATGTACTTAGAAAAAATTTATAAATATAGTAAAGAACAAAACAATGCTAATTCTGATATTTCAAAAGCAATAATTGAAGAAATAGTTACTAACAAAATTTTTGATCTTAGTGTTTCTGAGTTGGCAAAAAAAAGTCAATGCAGTCAACCAACTGTTTCACGATACATTAAAAATGTTTTGGAAGCTGAATCATATCGAACTTTGGTATTACAGTTAAATAAGGAAGTTATTTCTTATTTTGAGAATAATTTCAACAAGAATAATTACTTTGAAAATAACCAAACAATTTTAAATGATATTAAAACAACATTGGCATGTCTGATTCAAATAGATGTAGAAAAGGCAGCAAAACTGATTGTCAATGCAGAAAAAATTAATGTATCTTCAATTGGCGGAAACATGGCTCTGAAACATGAAATTGAACATAAACTTTCACAAATAGGTAAGTATGTAATGATTGGACCCGATTGGCATCAACAATTGATTAATCTTAATTTCATGCAAAAAAATGATGTTGTTATTGCAGTTTCTTATTCGGGAGACAAATTTGAAATGAATAAAGTAATTGAAAAAGCTAATGAAAAGGGAGTCAAAGTTATTTCATTGACAGGGCCATATGAATCCAATTTGAAAAAAAATTCCACTTTTGCTTTTGAAATTCACTCAAAGGATGCCAAATATAGATCATTTTCGTTTACTTCACGATTGTGTGCTTTTGCTATTTGAGAAGTAATTTTTAAAAATATTTTGGCCTTGGATATTGTGACATCAGATGTAATTGAGGCCTGAAAGTGAGAGCAACATTAATTAAGAACGCGATTAGTTATTAAACTAGTCGCTTTTTATATTTTTTCCATTTTTTCCAAAAAATAAAATTTTTTGGAAAAAATATTACAAGTGTGAATAAAAGTGTGTATATTTTATAATGAAAGATGGTGAATTTATGAAAGATAGTATTTTTAGTACTGAGTACATATTTCTTGATCAGGAATTTAGTTCTAAAGAAAGAGTTTTTAGTTTTATTGCAAGTCAAGCTTTAAAACTAAATTTGGTTTCTAATAAGGAAGCTTTAGTAAAAGGTTTTTTGGACAGAGAAAAAGAAGGATCTACAGGGTTTGAAGATGGCTTTGCAATTCCACATGCTCGAATTATGGAGATTAAAAAATCGGCTGTTTTTGTTGTCCGTCTCAAATCACCAATAGATTGGAATTCATTGGATGGCAAGCCAACAAAAATTGCAATTGCCTTAATGATTCCTGAAGGGCCTTCTGGTGAGGAACATTTGACAATTTTGAGCAGTATTGCAATGAAATTATTGAACACAGATTTTAAAAGAAAAATTTTGTCAACAAATTCGAATAAGGAAGTCTTAGAATTACTTCAACAAGTAGAGACTAAAGAAAATATTGCATCAAATGATAAAAAAACTTCTAACGATGGTTTAAAAATTGTTGCAATTACAGCGTGTATTACTGGAATAGCTCATACATATATGGCTGAAGAAAAACTTTTATCCGAAGTTCCAAAAATGGGTCATTCTATAAGAATTGAAACTCAGGGTTCTAAGGGTGTAGGAACTCCCTTAAAACCCCAAGAAATTGCTGATGCTGATTTAGTAATCTTTGCAACAGATACATCAGTTGACAAAACTCGTTTTGCTGGAAAAAAAGTTTATCAAACAAAAGTTGCTAAAGCAATGAAAGACCCACAGGGGACTGTTAAATTGGCCATTGCTGAGGCAACACTTCAAAAAGGAGAAAATCCTTCGTTTCAAACTAAAAATCGCGTAAGTGGTGAAAAAGAAGGAGTAATGCAACATATCATGGCCGGAATTTCTTATATGATTCCAATTATAGTTCTGGGTGGAATATGTTTAGCATTTTCAATTGGATTAGCTAAGGCTATTTGAGGACCAGAAGCAGGAACTGCTGGACCCAATGATCAATATAAATGAGGAATTCTAAATGTCATGAATCTGGTTGGTTCAGCCGCATTTGCTATGATGATTCCGATACTTGGTGGATTTATTGCTAATTCAATAGCTGGTAGAGCAGCCATTGTCCCCGCAATGGTTGGAGCGTTCTTAGGTAATAATCCCGACAATTTCATGCCAATGCCAGGAATGGATGCTGTTGCAACTCCAGCCGGTTTTTTAGGAGCGATCGCTGCAGGTTTACTAGCGGGATACACAGTTAAATGAATTAATACATGAAATGTTCCAAAAACATTACAAGCAGCAATGCCTATATTCTTTATTCCAATTGTTGTTGGATTAGGAATAGGACTACTATTTATTTATGTTATTGGAGGACCAATTGGATATGTAATGGATCAAATTTCAATTGGATTCAAAAATGCTTATAATTCAGAATTAGGTGTTTGAGCTGGACTAGGGTTAGGAATGGCTCTTGGTGCTATGGCTGGTTTTGATATGGGGGGGCCGATTAATAAAATTGCCTTTGTGACAGGATCAGCTTTAGTAACGGCCAAAATTTACGAACCAATGGGAGCGATTGCTGCTGCAATTCCTGTTGCACCATTGGGTATGGGATTGACTACAATAATTGTTCCAAAATTTTTCGATAAAGATACGCGAAATTTAGGTGTTGCAGCAATCATTATGGGATGCATCGGAATTTCTGAAGGAGCAATTCCTTTTGCAATTAGAGATCCTAAGCGTGCCGTTGTTTCAAATGTTTTGGGCTCAGCAGTGGCTGGAGGAATTGCTGGTGCATTGATGGTAACTAATGCTGCTGCACATGGGGGGCCAATTGTGGCAATTCTGGGAGCAGTTCCCTATGGAGTTGAAACACTCTACTTCTTTATAGCAATTGCTGCAGGAGTTGCAACAACAGCATCTGTTTATTCATTCTGGTTATTAACAGATGCAGGAAAACCAGGATCTGTTAAGGAAACTCATGTTGCCTACTTATTAAGTTTAAACTCAGAAAAAAAAGTGGCACTTGCTGATATTAATGAAAAAATAAAAACAGCAAAAGTAACTGCCAAATTTGCAGTTAAAGATGCTAAAATGAAAAATGAAAATGCCGATGCTATTCTTTTTTCTTTAAGTAAAACTTTAAAAGTTTTAGTTGATAAAAAAGCTATGATCATCGAAAAATACAAAAGTGATGTTGAAAAAGCAAAAATGGCTTACAAGGAAATATCAAAATTAGAAAGTGAATTTGTTAAAACTAAAAATGAACAAGTTAAAAAGTTTGTCGCGCAAAACACTGAAGATTATCAAACAAAACTTTCAAAGATTAACTCTGACTTTAAAAATAACAAGTTTGCAACGAACAAAATGCAAGTTCATCAAAACAAAAGCAATTTGCTTGAAGCAAAACAAGAGCTTAAAGAGCAAAAACAAAGCAGTTTTATACAATATCAAACTAATTTGCGTAAGCAGTTTGTTGAAAAATATTATCAGTCTGCAAAATAATTAAAAGTATAAAAACTAGTTTCAGACTAGTTTTTTATTGCTACAATTATTAAAGATAAGAGGTAATATGGCAAATGTTAATGAGCAAAAACAAAGCGTTGAGTTTGAAATAACAGAATTTGAAGCAGCATGAGAAAATGCTCCAATTTTGGAAAACAGGTCAAAAGATGAATATCGTCTTTGTTATATTTGCAAATTTTCAATTGAGAAAAAAAACTTCGCAGAAATAAGTAAAGATGAGATGGCATGAACTTTAGATTTAATTAATGCCAAAAAGCCTAAATTGGTTAATAATAATTATATAGCAGTTCATAAAAATTGCATTTCTAAACGTTTCAAGCAAGATTCTCGTCGTCAACTAAAATACACTTGAGCTTATAAATGATTTTACGATGATGAATATTATAATGACAAATAAAATATTTTTTGATTTTGTACATTTTTTGATTTTGAAGTCAATAAAAAAAATTACAAAAACTATTTAAATTTTATTGAGAAAAGCTTACACTTTTTAATTTCAAAGAGTACAATAAAAATCATAATAAATATTATGAAAATATGGAGAAAAATTTAATAAAAATTGAGGTTGAGAAATGAAAGAAAAGGCAAGAAAAACGGTAGAATCAGAAGCCAAATCAATTGTACATGTAAAGAATATATCCAAAACTTTTGGAAAGAACAATTGAGCAATTAAGAATGCCAGTTTTACAATTTATTCTAATGAATGTATTTCATTACTTGGAAGTAATGGTAGTGGTAAAACAACTTTAATGAGTTTAATAGCTAATAGTATTGAACTGACTTTAGGAGAGATTAATTATTCATTTGAAGAAAAAGAACTAAGTCAAGCTATTGGTTTTCAAAATCGTGATCAGGATTGACCGATGGGTTTTTTGGTTAAAGATATAACGGCAATTTGGATTGCAACATATGAAGTCATTGACCAGGATTGAGTCAATTACTTGAAAGATGTTTTTGGAATTAATCAAATTTGACATAATTACTTATCAAAGCAATCTATGGTAACGAAGCAGCTGTTTGCTCTATTTTTAGTTTTTTTGTATAAGCCGGAATTAATTTTGGTTGATCAGCTGTCTTCTGATATCGATTGAAAATACTCTGAAAAAATTAGCAAACTAATGTCAGAATATGTCAAAAAAGGAAACACGCTAATTTTAAACTCTCCAAGTCCTTACTTTTTGGACCATTTGTCAACTAGAGTAATTTATATCAGTGGTGGAGAAATTATTGACGATTTAAGCAAAACTGAGATCAAACGTGAGTACAAAACTGTAATGAATTATAGTAAGACTTTACTTAAAGAAGAAATAATTAAAGAGCGCACTTCAAATAATAGAAAAAAAGTTTTTGCTCCATTTGTTAACAAACTGAATACATATATACTGCAGCTACAGGACGCTATTAAAAGCTACGTTGATTATAGCAATTTTGCGTTAAGTAAGCTTGAAGAAGAACTTGTAAACAGTGTATTTGCAGTTGCTAGTTTAAAAGAAATTGTAGGAAATTTTTATAAACAAAAAACTGACAAAAACGCAATTAAGGGTGTTGTAAAAATAATTAAGGATACAAAAAAAGTTTTGCTCAAAGCTCGTAAGCATGCTAAAATTAGTGATTCCTTATTAAGTAGCCGAGTGGTTAAAATTTTAAAAGCAATTACTAAATATTTGGAGAATGATTTGACAGCAATTTTTGTAAGTGAGAAAGCTCTTTATCAACAAAATGATGAGCAAAATAATTTATCACTTAAGGAGCGTCAACATTTGAAGCGTCTGAAGCGAAAATACATTCAAGAGGAAATTCGCCATTTGAAGACAGCCGCCCGTCGCCAAAAACTAAAACAAACTTTACGTATAAAACGTTTGAAGAGTGAACAATAATGAGCAAGAAAAATTTTCAAATATCTTGAAAGCTTTTAAAAGCTCAAACCCTGAATTATTTTACAGATCCAACAAATATTGTTTTAAACTTTGTGATTACTTCAGTAACAATGCTTAGCTGAATTGCTTTTAAGCCTGTCGGTAGTGATGGATTTTCATCAGATCCTTTTGTTTTGGCAAGCGCAATCGCTATTAGTCAAATTAGAAACTCCCAACATACTTTTACAACAATTTTAGTTGATTGAAGGGACAAAAAGTTTTTCAAAACATTATCCCAAACGCCGCTTTCAAAAAAAATGCTTTATAGCTCCATGTTTATTTTCAATTGATTTATAAATTTTTTAATGTTCTTATTTTTATTTAGTTTGGCAATGCTTTTTGCTAAACAACGTAATGTTTTGGCAAGAATTGATTTAGTGCCATTAATAATAGGATTCATTTTGAATGTAATTTTGTCAAATTTGATGGCACTGGTCATTGTTCAAATTTTTAAAAATCGCGATATAGCAACTATTTTTGCGCTGATTTCCTACTTCGGTCCAATGTACTTATTAGGACTAGGGATTCCTTGAAATATTGCTGGGCAAATTAAAGTTTTAAATATTATTACTTATTTGTTTCCTCATCGCTATACGATAAATTTGATTCAAGCAAGTTGGTCAGGCTTGTCCGCTAATATGGAGTTTCCCAATGTTGATCCGAATTCATGATTAGGGACTCATGGTTTTGGCTACAATGGGCATGGCTGATGACTTCCAGCTTTAATATCTGCAGTATGAGTAATTGGCTTTTTAGGAGCTTTTATTTTTCTGCTTAATAAAAATTATCCAATGCATTTTAAGACAAAAAAATATCAGAATTTATCAAGTTACAATTTGCACAAAAATAATATTAATAATATCAAACATTCTAATAGTTTAGAAGAGTTAAATCGGCAAATTCAACATATAAAAAGAGAGCGTTTGAAGCATAAAAAACAAAGTAAATATGTCTCAAAAGTAAAAAAAACAAAATACGAGGAGAATTCATAAAATGAATAAGTATAATTTCAAACGTGAATGAAGAGTATTTTGATTATTTCAAAAAATTCAAACAAAAAATTGACTTAAAAACTACATGAACATTTTTTTGGGATTTTTCATTTGCCTATACACAATTTTATGCTGAGTTGCTTTCAAAGATGGCGATCCTTTCTTAATGATTTCAGGAATTTGTGTTGTCATAATTCGTAACTCACTGTGATGTTTTTTAAAAACTCTTAATGAATGAAGAGAAAAGGGTGTTTGAGAAAAATTTTCCTTATCTAGGGTTTCAACAATAACAAAGCATTCGGCGTTAATTTTTTTTAATATTTTTTCAACACTCATTATTTCTTTAGTTATTTTTCTAATAACAATATCTTGTTTTCCTAAGCAAATAAACTACTTAAATAATATTAATGTTGGTATGCTATTTTTGGGAATCTTGTTCTGCTGAATAACATCTTATGTTGTGGCACTAGCAATTCATCAGACTTTCAAAAGCTACAAAGTAGCTAACATGGCGAGTTTGTTATTGTATTTTACATCGCTACAGTTTTTGGGATTGGGGTTTCCTTTTGAAACAATAACTGCTGTTAGATGACTAAATTATGCACTGTATTTGCATCCATTTCGATATACTGTTAATATTATGCAAGCTGGTTTTGTCAATGCTCCAAATATGATTTATTCATATATTGGTTCTCAAGGAACTATTGTAACAGTTGACTTTGGGTATCAGGAAATTTGGTGATTGCCATATTTATTGTCTTCTGGAGTAGTTATGTTTTATAGTCTCATATATTTTTCAAAATCAAAAACTTTAAAAAAAATGACAAATCGGTATGTTGGAATAAGACTAGTAACTCAAATAGATAGTAAAGAATATATTAAAAGTTTAAAGTTGGCACAAACTTTGGAGGAATTAAAAGAGCTAAGAAGACACCGAAAGAGCAAGGAATAGTATTCTTGTAGGCAAGAAAGTTGTGACTAAATTGATAGTCCTGGAATTAAAAGAACTGAATGCAAAATTAACTAACGTCAAGTAAACAATAGCAAGGCTAATATTTAAAGTTGACAATATTTTATTATTGACGAGTTATTTTAAAAGCTGTTAGATAAAATTAACAAATTTCTATTTATGAAAACGAGCGATAATTATTTTAGGAAACAGTTTTTAAATGATAAAATCAATGCGTAAGTAAAATTTATTAAAATAAAAAGGAGAAGTATAATGATTTGTATTAAGGATGATTGTAATAAGCCAGCAAGTGCCACAATGGCTGAAGACGTGTTGGATGTGACAGCTACAGATAATAAATGAGTTACAGAGGAGCCAACATTTAAAAAGGCAAATATTGCTTATTGCAAGGAACATTTTCAAGAAATGATGGATGTACTAGCAAATTCACGTGCAATTAAAGAATAAAAATAACTTTTATGATAAAAAAAGAACATCTTATTTAGATGTTCTTTTTTTATTACTTTTAAATCTTGCTTTACGCTGATTGGCATTTGGATGCTCTCTTAAATATAAAATTTCTGTCAAAAATTTTAGGCGAGCTTCTTTTAATAATAAAGTGTCATAATCAATATTGAATCATCCCATAAATAATCCAATAATCAATGCTCCTACAAAGTTCCCAGCAATAGCCGGGATAATATTCAACAAGATAAACAATCATGCCGCATTAGCATTAAATATAAGGTCATTTGAACCTAAAACAATATTTCCATCAATGGCCATAAAAATTAACGATCATGCTCCATATCAGTTTGCAACTGAATGTTGATAACCACCAATTGCAAAAAACATTAAAATTAGCAAATACATAATCATTGAAGCGACAGTATTACCTTTAGTTGATTTAGCACCTTGAGTTGCTAAACAAATTAAAAAATTACACAAAATTGCACTGGCAAAAACTAAAGAAATTGTTTTTCCGATATCGCTTCCAGTAATCGCTTCGCCACTTCCTAATTTATGACCGACATTGTACAATTTATGTAGACCAAAACCATCGTACACTTTTGTTATAACTTCGCTTCCAGCAAATCCATCAGCTAAGTATAATATTGAAACAAAGATTCCAATTCCCAGAATATTTCCTAAATAAACTCAGGCACATGCTTTTAAAAAAATTGATCAACGTTCAACTTTTTTAAACATTGTTCGATTGTATCACATATGAGCTGTGACAAATCCTCCTCCAAGAAAAGAAATCATCAAAATAACTCCTGCAAATAACAATCCAGTTAATAATTTAGCAATTGAAGGATTTGAAATTGCATATGTTGAATAAACAACAGCTGTATAAGCAAACCCAATTCAAATTCCTGCCAAAAGACCACCCATTAATTGCTTCAATCAATTTTGACGTAATCCGTCAGAAATAACACGAAATGTATGAATGTATCCATAGTTATGATAAGCAATATCCTTGCTGTATAATGGTGTATAATCAACTTTCTCTAATTCGTGAATTTCGTCCCGAAGCTCCTCGTCAGTTAGTTTTTTAGTGCTTCTAAAAAATCTTTTTTTTGTACCTTCCATATGACCTTTCTAAATACCATTTAATGGTAAAATAAGTAAATTTTAAAATAATGGTTTTACTAAAAGTTTTTTAAATTCATCTCAATATTTGTCTACAACAAATTTAAAAAACACATTCATCATGATTGATATGGTTAGCAAAAAAAAATTTTACTTTGCTAACCATCAGAGAAACCTTTTATGATTATATTCTTATAATGCTTCTATTTCAACTGCAAAAGCTGCTAACAAGTTTAAATATATTTTGGCTCGTTTCAAAACAAAAAAAGTGCTAGTCTTAGCGTCTTTTTGTAATGAATATGATTCAATTAAAATATAAAAAAAGTTGTAAACGTGATCAACTCATTTACTATTACATAGTCAAAGCTTCAATGCAAAATAAAAAATTTCGGCTTGTGTTTTTTATAAATTGAGGAATGCTGACTTGATATCAATTATTTGTCTCTATTGTCTCGCATTTTTAAAGTCTCTTTTAAAAAATTTAAGCGAGCATTTTTTATTAGCAAATGATCGTAATCAGCATTAAATCAGCTCATAAATAATCCAATAATTAAGGATCCAACAAAGTTACCAATAATCGATGGAAAAATATTTATTAAAATGTATCACCAAAAAGTGTTGTTGTTGAAAGTCAATGTCAAAAGTTCTTGTTGATTATCAAGAGTCATAAAAATAATTACTCATGCTGCGTATCAATTTGCTACACAATGTTGATAACCACCAATTCCAAAGAAAACAACAATACAAGCTAGTACCATAATTGACGCAACGATGTCACCTTTTGTTGATTTTGAACCTTGAATAGCAACGCAAATTAATAGTCCACATAAAACGGCACTTCCAAAGACTGTTCCAATAGTTTTAAAAACATCCGTACCCGATATTGCAGAGCTAGTTTTTAATCGATTTCCGATTATACCCATTTTATTTAGGCCATAGTTTTCATAAATTTTTGTCAATAAAAGATTGTCGTCGCTTGCATATCCGTCTGATAAATAAAAAATTGCGACAAAAAAACCAATTCCAGTAATGTTACCTAAATAAACTCATCAACATGCTTTTAAAAAAACACTTCACTTTTCCACGCCCTTGAACATTGCCCGAGAGTATCATAGATAAGCCGTCAAAAATCCTCCGCCCAAAAATAATATCAAAACCATTGAGCCGATAAAAATAAATCCTGTTAAAATTTTTGCAACTGAAGAATTATCAATTGAATATGTTGAAAAAGAAATGGCAGTATATGCAAAACTAATTCATATACCTGCTAACAAACCTCCAACAAATTGTTTTAAAAGACTGAGATGGAGTCCATCCGAGATTACTCTAAAGGTATGAACATAGCCAAAAATATGATATGGTATTTCTTTGTTAAATAATGCTGTATAGTCGACTTTTTCAAGCAGCTCAATTTCAGTTAAGATTTCTTGATTAGTTAATTTTTTAACCCGTTTAAAAGTATTAAATTTCATAGTTGACCTCATGTCTTTCTACATAATAAAATATAAATGTTCATATTTTTACAAATTCGTAAAAACATATTCAATTTCATATTAAAAGAACGAATCAATATTTATTGACGATGGTTTTATTATATATCATTTTAAGATCAAAACTGACTACAGTTTCTGCTATTTTTTTATTACGATAGTTAATCACTTCAATGATGAATATCAACAAAAGATACAAGGAATTTTAATGTGATATTTAACTTAGTAGTGAAATCATAGACTCCAAAACTTGCTGGTTTCACTTTTTGAACTTTTAGGTAATGCGTATTTTTTTCTAGAACTTTTCAAAAATGGCCAATAAAAAGGGACTTTTGATTAGTCCCTTATAAATCTTAAATTCAGCAGCAGATAATTTTTGCATTAAGTTAAACCTTATTTGCTGTCATTTTTTTCTTGTTCTTCAATAATTTCAATCATAACATTATCGCAGTCTTTTAGAGGATCATCACAAGTAGCATTATTCATTGATTCTCATTCCTCAACAGTTAATTCATCTAAATATTTGTTAAAAGCTTTAACAAAAATACGTTCTTTTTGAGCCATATATTATCTCCTTTTATAGTTCAAACCCATTAAGTTTTGAACTTTATTTATTTTTTTATTAGCAATCATTCGAGCTTTTGCAGCACCTTGTTCCAATCATTGTTCAACTTCTAAAGAATTATATAATTCCTTATAGCGGGTTTGAATTGGTTCAATCACTTCTAATAAAACTTCAATTACGTCATCTTTCAAGTCTTTATAGTTTTTTCCTTTTCAACGAACCATTGCTTCTTGAAGCGAAACATTTTTTAATGTTGTATAAATTTCAATTAAATTGGTAACTCCTGGCTTATTAATTGGGTCATGCTTAATTAAATTTTCTGAATCCGTTACGGCTGCTTTAATTTTGCTTCGAATATCAGCGGGACTATCAAGCATTTTAATAATCGCTTTTGGATTGTCCGAAGACTTACTCATTTTTTTAGTTGGGTCTTGCAAATCCATAATTTTTAACTTATTTTCAGTTACTAAGCATTCAGGAACAACAAACATTTCTCCATACCGGTTGTTCATTCTCATTGCCAAATCACGTGTTAACTCTACATGCTGTTTTTGGTCAACTCCAACTGGAACGAATTCTGCATCATATAATAAAATGTCAGCTGCCATTAGTGTTGGATAGGTAAATAATCCCGCGGGAATATAACCTTTTCCAGACTCTTCAGCTTTTTGAGATTTATCCTTATATTGAGTCATTCGTGATAATTCACCAATTGTTGATTGAGTATTTAAGATTCAACCCAATTGAGCGTGTTCCAACACATCTGATTGTAAAAAAATTACTGATTTATTAGGATCCATTCCACACGCAAAGTATAGAGCTGCAATTTCTTTAATGTTTTTTCTTAAAACTTCTTTATCTTGAGGAACAGTAATAGCATGTAAATTAGCAATAAATACATGCATTTCATATTGCTCTTGAAAATTGACCATACGCTTGACAGCGCCCAAGTAATTTCCTAAAGTCATTGCCCCACTTGAAGTGATAGCTGACAACATTTTTTTCTTTGTCATAAATACTTTTTTCCTCCACTCTTCTAAAGATAAATTAATTTTATAGGAAAACTCGCTAAATGAAAACAATATCAAATACTATAAAACCTTTAAAAACTTATGATTATAGCTCTTAAGTATTTTAAGCTTATAGATACTATAAATTATAAAGAGGTAAAAAATGAAAAAAGTCAATTGAAATACAGATGCATCTCAAATTATCAAGTTTCTTGGTGGTAAAGAAAATATTAAAGACATTTTTCACTGTGCAACTCGCTTGCGTTTTTATTTAAAAGATCAATCACTATTGGAAGTCGAAAATTTGAAGGCTTTGTCAATTGTTAAAGGCTATAATAAAGCTAATGATGAAAACCAGTTAATCATTGGAACTGGAGTTGTCGATAAAATTTTTAAAGCTATTCAACAAGAGTTAAATTCAAATAGTGATACCGGGACCTTTTCAACGGAAAATGCAAAAAAAGAGCGTATGTGAAAAAAAGAACTAAGTTTTAGATCAAACAGCTTAATGATCAGCAAACGTGGGTTGTCATCATTTGCAGCAATCTTTGTTCCCTTAGTTCCAGTATTTATTGCTGGAGGAATGAGTTTGGCACTAAATTCGCTTCTTCAACAAATCTATCCTAATTCAGGAATGGGAAAAATTTTAGACATTATTGGAGGAGCAATTTTAGGGAGTCTACCTGCTTTTGTTGGGTATACGGCTGCCAAAAAGTGAGGAGGAAATCCGTTTTTGGGATTAGCGATGGGACTAATCCTTGTAGCACCAGCACTATTAAACTCATATGCAACTAGCCAGCCAATTTTATTAGGGTTTGACATTAATACTCCGACTGGAGAGATTCAGTCTGCAGCAGAACAAGCATACAAGCAGTGACTGGCGACAAATAATGCAACTGAACAGGAATTTAAAATGTCAGAAATTGTTGGAACCTATAGTACATTATTTTCAGGATTTTGGAAAATCAAGTTAATTGGATATCAAGCCCAAATTGTGCCCGTTTTATTAGTATTAGCGATTTCAGTTAATGTTGAAAAAATTCTGCGCAAAATTACTCCTGATGTTTTAGCAATTATTGTAGTTCCGTTAGTTACAGTTATTTTAACAACATGATTGGCTTTTTGGGCAATTGGGCCTTTAGGTCAATTAATTGGTCAAGGATTTGCTAAAGGAATTACGGCAATCTTTAAGTATACTAACTATACAGGAATTGGATTTGGAGGAATGATTTTTGCCGGATTTTATCCTTTATTAGTTATTACAGGATTACACCAAGGGTTTTTACCAATTGAGGCACAATTACTAATGGATAGTAAATTGCAATTCGCGCATTCGTTCTCATTTATAACACCAGTGGCTTGTGTTTCAAATATAGCTCAAGGAACTGCCTGCTTAATGTTAATCTTTTTCATTAAAAATAAAGAAGAAAAATCAAAATCAATTTCGGGATCATTTGGAGCGAATTTGGGGATTACAGAACCAGCGATGTTTGGTATTAACTTGCAATTAAAACCATTGCTTGTTGGAGCAATTATTGGATCAGCGATAGGAGGTTATTGATTGGGAATGACTCATACAGTTGCCAATTCATTAGGAAGTGCTTCTTGAATAGGATTGGTTCAGTTTGATTGAACGACAGAACACATTCAAAAATATTTCGCTACTAATAATATTCACGCGACATTTGCAAATTTAGCTCCGGGAATAAACGTTACAATTGCAATGATCATTTCGATGATTACAACAGCGGTATCTTCATACTTATTATTGAAATCAAAATGAGGAAAATATTCATTAGAACAGTACAAAAATCAAATTTCAGAATCTAAATCTATATAATATATTGAAAAGTTAATTAGGAGATTATAAATAATATATGGAAAAGAAGTGAAAAATTGTTTTTGATTACTTGCTAAATATTATTAAAAGCAACGAAATTCAAGATGGCGGTTTATTGCCAAGCCAAAATCGTTTAAAAACACGTTTTAAATACAGTGAGCAGCCGATTAGAATTGCTTTTAATAAGCTAATTGAATTAAAATTAGTTGAATCAGTTCCAGGAAAAGGATTTGTGGTTACTAATAAAACTAAAAGCAATCAGTTGTTTAGTTTCCGAGAGTTATTTCCAAATAGTTATAGTGAATTTTATGATTTAGAAGAAGTTTATGTAGACAAAGAACTGTCTGCACAATCTGGTTTTTATCCAGGAGCAACCGTTTATAAATTTAAATGTAAACGTTATATTGAAGACAAAATAAAGGTTTATCAGGAAAGTTGGCTTAATAAAAGTATTTTTAAAAATGTCGATTTAAGATACCTAAAAGACTTTGGTCTGATGGAGTACGTTGATAAAAAGACTTCAGTTAAAGTGAGCCACTGTTTAAAAAATATTTATGTTCAAAAATCAACTCCACAGCTGAACTTAAAATTAGCATTTGAGGATAATGAGGCTGATCAAGCAATTGTTGATCGTGGATTGCTTTTTGATATTTATAATGAGATTATTGAGTTTCGCTTAAGTTACTATAAAATGAATGATTTTAGCTGAGAATTTATTGAGTGAAGATCATAGAAAAGAGAAAAAAATGAATGACAAATATCGTTTAATTGATGCTGCAGATTTGCATGAATTTGCAAGCAATCATGAATTAAAAAACCGTGATTGATATAATAATCAGTATCATTTATCAGCTTTTTCAGGGCTAGTAAATGACCCAAACGGACTAGTATTTTTTAAAGGAAAATACTATATTTTTATGCAAAATTGTCCATTTAGTCCTGAGCATAAAAACAAGTCTTGATTGTTGTATACAACAACCGATTTTATCAATTACATATACGAGGGAATTGCAATTACTCCATCATTTGAAGGTGACCGTCATGGAGTATTTTCAGGAAGTGCTTATGTTCATAAAAATGAATTATATTTTTACTACACCGGAAATATAAAGATTGGCACAGAAGGCGATCGTACAAGTTTTACAATTAAAGCAAAAATTGATTTGGAAAATAAAACAGTCAGCAAAAAAGTTTTATTTGAAACAGACAAAACTCGTTATACAGGTCACTTTAGAGATCCGATTATATTTGAAAAAAATAATCGATTTTATATGCTTAATGGAGCCCAAAATCTTGACTTAAAAGGAACAATTAATTTTGCGTCAACATCAAATTTAGAAAATGATGATTGAAAGTTTTTTAAAGATGAGGACTTTGATATTTCAAAACGTTTAGATAATTATATGTTAGAATGTCCGAACTATCTCAATATTGAAAACACTGAAATCATTTTCTTAAGTGTTGAACAAAAAGTTCCTTTTGCAAAAGGAGGACACCATGTGTGATATTTGACAGGAAATTTTGACAACAAAATGAATTTTAATGAAACTGGAACAATACGTAAAATAGATCAAGGTCTTGACTATTATGCACCGCAAGTCTTTAATAATGTTGAGGGTCGCAAAATCACTATGGCATGATTAGGAAACTCGCAATCAGATACTAAAGCAACGAATACAAATAATTGATCAAATCAATTAACAATTCCTAGAGAAGTGTCATTAAAAGATAATCACTTGTACCAGATGCCCATTGTTGAATTAGAAAAACTGCGAAGTGCAAATATTACTCAGCAAAAAACTATTGAATACAAAAATGGCTTAATTGAAGTTGATTTAATCAATACAGAAAAGGAATTTACAATTGAATTTTTAAATGACAAAAAAGAAAAACTAAAGTTATTTTATAAAAATCATATGTTTGGATTTGATCGTAGTAAATGTACTTATAAGGATGCTACAAGCTTACCAAACATTTATGAATTTGCAATTGAACAAATTTCTAATCTGAAAATTCTTGTTGATCGAAGTTCTATGGAGATATTTATCAATGATGGACAAGAAACTATGACAATCAAGTTCTTTTTAAAAAAACATAATCAAGTTAAAACAAGTTTGACGGTTAAAGATGCTTTTCAGCTAGAACCAATTCAAATTGTTTATAATAATATTTTATTTGATAATCAGCAGGAAGGTGCCAATTAATATGAAGCGTAAAATTATATGTTTAGGAGAAGCACTAGTAGACGTCTATAATAACAATGGGACTCTAACTGAAGAAATTGGTGGCGCTTCATTTAACGTAGCAGCGAGCTTGGGTAAACTTAAAAATGAGCTACTATTTTTGGGAGCTGTCGGAAATGATCAGCAAGGAAAAGCAATTATTAACAAAATGAATGACTATAATATTCAGACAGATTATTTACAAGTCGATTCACAAGCAACAACTAAGGCTTTAGTAACTTTAGATGAGTTTAATGAACGTAATTTTCAATTTGTTCGTGGAGCAGATCAAAACTATTCCTTAAATATTGAAGAAATTAAAAAAGAAAACATTGCAGCAATTCATTTCGGAAGTGCAACGGCTTTTTTAGGAGGCTCATTGCAGCAAGCTTATAATCAACTAGTTGAGTATGCAATTGCAAATAAAATTTATTTTTCATTTGACCCCAATTTTAGAGATAAACTATGAAATACTCCAAAAAAGGTAGCGGAATTTGTAGTATATTGTCAACCGTTATTAAAAAATGCATCTTTAATCAAACTAAGTGAAGAAGAATTGGAAATTTTAAGTAGTGGGGATTCAAATATTGAGCGTCTTCAAAATTTAGAAAAGATTAATCCTGAAGCCTTAATTTGTATTACTCAAGGTTCAAAAGGAACATTATTTGCTTGAAAGCAACAAATAGATGAAGTACCTGTTTTAAAAAGTAACTGTGTCGTTGATACAACAGGAGCAGGAGATTCTTTTATTGCTGGATTAATAAATGAAGTTCTAAATCGTCAGATTACTTCAGAATCAGAAATGGATGAAATATTTGCTGCAATTTATGCAGCAAATAGTTTTGCCAAAGCCTCTGTTGAACATATCGGAGCGTTGACTTTTTTAAACTTTATATAGAAAGCACCATTAAATTTTATGGTGTTTTTATTTAGTATATACTTTTAGTATACAAAAGGAGTATCCTACATGAAACTAACAAAACCCCTAATTGCAATTACTGGAGCATCTTCTGGTATTGGTAAAGCAACAGCCGAATTATTTGCTGCTAAAGGTTATCCAGTGTTGTTAATGGCTCGTCGAGTAGAAATTCTAGATTCACTTAATATTGAACACAAAATAACGGCTAAGGTTGACGTGACAGACATTAAGCAGATTCGACAAGCAATTCTTAAAGCAGAAAAAATTTATGGTCCTGTAGATTTATTAGTTAACAACGCAGGAATTATGCCGATGGAAAAATATGTTGATCAATCTCTTAAGGATAAATATGCGACATTAGATGTCAATATCAAAGGCGTTGTAAATGGAATGGACTGCGTCTTAAAAACAATGAACGCTCGTCAACATGGAACGATTATTAACCTGTCATCAACAGCTTCGCGTTGAACTTCAATTGACCATGCTTTATATAATGGGTCAAAGTTTGCGGTTAATGCAATTACAGAACAAGCTCGTCGTGAAAACTCTGAAAATAATGTTCGTTTCATTTTAATTGAACCAGGAATTGTTGATACGAACCTACTTGATACAACAGTTAACAAAGAAGTTTTAGATGCCTATTTAGTGAATAAAAATAACTTAAAAGGTGGGCTAAAATCTCAAGATGTTGCTAATGTAATTTTATATGCTTATGAACTTCCTCAACATATTAATGTAAAGGAATTACTAATAACTCATACACAACAAAAAATTTAAATTTTTAAAGTATTTTTGAAGTTTGTAGTGTAAAATTAATAAAAATAAATACACTTTGATAACTAATCTAACGATCACGCGATTAGTGAACTTTAAAAAAGAAATAATAAAATTCATTTTAAAGATTAAAATTTTAAAAAGAAAGAGGTGCTGTATGGCAAATATTAGATTTATGCCTATTGGTGGACAAGATGAACGAGGGAAAAACATTTTTGCTTTAGAAATTGATCAGGAGTTGTTCATTTTTGATGCTGGGATTAAGTTTCCTGATAAAGGAATTTTGGGAGTTGATGTGGTTATTCCGAAGTTGGATTTTTTGAAAAATAATATTAAAAAAATTAGAGGGATATTTATTAGTAATCCAGCGTCGTATAATTCAGGAGCAATTAGCTATATTTTAAAAGAAATTGATGTTCCAGTATATTGTAATGAAATTACAACGGTTGTTTTAAAAATTAAAGCTCAACGATTAAGAGTTAAAAACAAGGAGCAAAATTTTCACATCATAAAAGAAAGAGATATATTAGATTTTGGGAAAGTTAAAGTAGAAGTTTTCAGAACAACATCAAGTTCTCCACAGTCATGTGGATTTGCCGTTCATACTGAAAATGGAGTTATCGTGTATGCAGGAGATTATATTATTGATGGAAAAGAACAATCTTATTTTTCAACTGATTTTGCACACTTAAATGAAATTAGCAAAAAAGGGGTATTGGCACTAATTGCTGATGCTGAATATGCATCGAGAATGGATTTTACTGTTCCAAACCACAAAATTGAAAATTATATTGCATCACCTTTTAAAGAAAAGAAAACTAAAATAGCTGTTGGAATTTTTGAAGAAGACATTTTTAAACTTGGTGAGATTTGTATGGCAGCTAAAGAAAATGGCCGTAAAATTGCAGTTTATGGTCGTACTATGGCTGCAATTATTGAGTCTAACATGATTAACGAAAACCTAATTTTGTCAAAAGATGATCTATGTTCTGTTGAGGAATATATGGCATCTGAAAACGGAGTTTTAATAATTTCAGGAACTGGAGATGTGTTATATTCTAAGCTAGCTAAGATTGCTAATGGAAATGATGATGTCGTTGAATTTGGTGAAAAAGATTTGATTATTTTGGCTACGCCTCCAGCTGCAGGAGTCGAAAAACGTCATGCACAAATCTTAGATGAATTGGCAAGAACAGACGCTCGTTTAATTGCTTTAAGTGACAAAAATATTTGATCAATGCATGCTTCGTATGAAGATATTAAAATGTTGGTGTCGATTATGAATCCCAAATATTTTATTCCGATTAAAGCTTTGTACAAAGACTTTTTGAAAGCTGAAAAGGCAGCAATAGATGGCGGTGTTAAGCCTGAAAATATTGGAATTATTGATAACGGAGAAATTTTAGTTTTATCAAAAAATCATTTGGCTATAAGCCAAGAACGCATCGAAACTGGAGACGTATATGTTGATGGTGTTGGTGTTGGTGATGTTGGAAGTGTTGTTTTAAATGAACGTAAGCAACTGGCAACTGACGGAGTGATAATTGTTGGAGCTACAATTGATACTCGAAATAAAGAATTAGTATCATTAATTGACACTCAAATGCGAGGTGTACTTTACATTAGTGAGGAAAATCCAATTTTCAAAATTTTGCAAAAACAAATTGCTGAAATCATTAAAAAAGGTGAATCTTTGTATAAGGAAACACCTGGACAATATGAATTAAGTGACATTAAACGTGAAATAATTTCAAAGGTTCGTTCATCAATTAAACAAGAATCAGGCAAGCAACCAATTGTGTTGGCAATCATTAATGAAATTGATGGTAAAGATTATGTTCCTTATATCCGTAATACTCGTAATGTAACAAACTATCAAAATAAAAATAGCAATTATTCTAAGAAAAATAATAAGAATAATTAGTCATTTTAAAATGGGCAAGTCCAGCCAAATAAATTTTGATAATATACAAAAAATTGCAAACAAAGAATAACCGTGCATAGAACAAGAGCTTTTTTCCCTTTTTGGGACAAACTCTTGTTTTTTTTTTTTTTTTGTTAGAGTTAACTATATGGAAATTAAGTACATATTTTATATAAAAATAGACAAGTACTTTTGAAAGGAATTTGTAAAAAAGTATGAAAAAACTATTAACTATATTAGGAGCTATTGGATTGACAGCAACCGCCGGTTTATCAGTTATTGCCTGTTCAAAAGATAAAAATGAAGGAAATGAAATTGATCCACCTGTTGAAGAAACTATTGAGGAAATTATTAAGGCATTTCAAGAAGATCTAAATAAAATTACAACAAAAGTTTACAATCTTGCAGAAAACCAATCAAAATTCACAAGAATTATTAAAGACGGAGAAGATCAAGGGACATACAACTTTTTTAATTTTAATTATTTGTCAAATAATTTTAAAAACGAGTCTAATGAGTCTGAAAAAGTTTTTAACCTACGAAATGATGGAAAAGAATCCGAAGTACTTATGTTAAAAGATTTAGTGCAACTTTTTACTCAACAACAATTTGCTGAAGAAATTCGCTTAACTTTAGAAACTGGTGATAATGCAACACGATATAGAAATATTTATATGGGTTCAGTTGATGCAACTTTGGGGGGATTTAAAATAGCCCAGGACAAAGATTTCAAGTTGACTAATTCAATAATTAAGGATGAGCAAATTTATACTATTGAAATGAATATTTCTCGTGATATGTATTTTAAAGATGCTGAAGGAACCAAAACAGCCTATCAAACTTATGAGATGCCTTTAAAAATTGTTATTGGACAAGAAGGAGTGATCATGAATTTAATTGAAGAAGTAACTACAAAATTGCCAACAATGCTATATAACAATAAAGAAACAAATAATAAAGTTTCAACTCAACTTAAATATGATGACTTAAAAGAAATAAGCTCTAATTTTAAAAGTTATGGAAACCTTAATGAATCTATAGCCAAGTTCATTAATACTGATGTTTTTAAAGAAGACTTAAAAAAGTCAATTGAAGAAATTCTGACTGAAGAGTTCCCTTCTCAAATTAATTTTAAAGGCGATATTGTAACTTCTGAGAGTGTCAAAACATCTGCTACTTTATTTGAAGGTGGTACTTTTAAGCAATCTAAATTTTGAGTAGATATGGGAAATAATGCTATGATCAATAGTTTATTTTTAAAAGCAAAAGAAACTAAGGCGTTAGACAAAAATGTTGCAATTACCGAACTTAAAAAAACCATTATTGATTTTGATAAAAACTTTGGAAATTTTGATAACAAAGCAAGAGAATTTTTAAAAGCAGTAGTTCCAAATACAAGTGAGGCTAATGAAATTGTTGAGCAAATATACACATATGGTAATTTTGCATTATCAAATATTGAAATACTAATCAATGATGGAACTAATTCAGATGTAGCCTTACCAATTCCAACAATTCAAATTCCATGAACATTTTCAAATACAATATCAGAAGAGTTTACTGATAAGGGTGATGCCTTTTTGGCTTCATTGTATGAAGCAATCTTGGTGTTAAATGAAAAAAGTCTGCAAGCCAATGCTGATGCAAGTTCAAGAGCAGAAAGGCTATTCGATCTAGAGGATAGTTTCAAAGAAAACATTCGAAATAATTCATTTGGTGTTAGCTGACAAGAAATTATTAATATGATTGAAGGAAATGAAAATAAAGAGCAATCTCTAGAAAGAATAATTGGTAATACCAATACATGATCTATTATGAACGCTTATAGTGACTTTCAAGAAGATGAGAGAGTTCAATTTGAAGGTTTAAATATTCTTATGACTTTTAACAAAGCGGCTCAAAATTATTTGGTTTTCAAAAAATATCCTGATGGAAAAATTGGACTTGGATTTAAAAAAGGAATTACTCTGCAACAAATTAGACAAATTGATGTTGAGTATAAGGTTAACTTAGGTTTAACAAGAATTCAAGCAAAATTGCCATTTATGGGTTATGGTAACCAAGATAGTTTTTATGATGCAAAAGATGCATTTAATTATATTGAAGACAAAGATTTTTATGGTGACAATCGTGATCGTGGAGCTTGAGTTAATCAAGTATATTACGAACGAGAAACTTTTGCAATATTTGTTTTAGATTAACTAATTATATAAAAATCAGTTTTATATAAAACGTAGTAAAAGGATAAGGTAAATAATTAATGATGTTTATTAAACAAAATAGAGCTATAAAAATTTATGCTCCAGCTGATGGCAGCATTCTTGATCTTAGCGCTATTAGTAATAGTTCTATTAAAGAAATTATTGCGAAAGAAGGGTTTGTTTTACAAACTTTGAAACATTCCTTTGTTTCTCCAATTTCAGGAAAAATTGTTATGATCTTGAAAACAAAGAGAGCTTATAAAATAAAAACCAAGGCAGGAATTCAAATGTTACTTTTTTTGGTACTTGAAGATAATCATTGAAAAATTGACAAATTTGTTTCAAACACTGAAAATGGCAAAAAGGTTAAAGCATTACGTACATTATGCGACATTAGTCTCAAAAAAAATAAGACGGATTTAAAAGAAGAGATTGACCAGATTATAAATGTTCCGATCTTATTAACTAATGTTAATGAAAAGACTTTGAAAATATTAAAATTTGGAGAAGTCAAAAAAGGTGACTTAGTTGCTATTTTGAAATAAAAATAAATATTTAGATTTATTAAATAGGTATCTTAGGAGGTATTGATGGTATCAAATATAAACACTGAAGTAGAAGAAATTCTGGATGAACCAGAATTAACAAATATTACAAGAATTTCTTCAGCTGCATTAAATAAAAAAACAAGAAAGCAAGAAAAAGAGAAAGGAAAAAATGTAAGTTTTTATAACTTACTAGTCTATTTTTTAAAACTGATCTTTATTGATAAAGCTTTTTTAATTATTTTTGGAATTGGTTTTGTATTTGCAATTGTTTTTGGGATTATGGCAAAAGTTCAAAGTTCACCCATTGTAGTTTTCAACTGATATTACTTAATTAATACGGTTTTATTATTAATTTTAGTTTCTAGATTAGTGACATATTTTTTGCATAACAAATTTGAAGATCAAACTATGACAATTATTATTCAGCAAAAAACAAAAAGAATAACAATTTTAATAAGTATATGAGTAGCAATTTTTTTAGGAATACTTGCATTAAATATTTTATCAACGGTATCAATGGTGCTTTTAAATACAGGAAATTCATATGGAATTAGATACTTATTTACTAATTTAGCTTACCAAACAGCCTGTTCAATCTTTTTCATTAGTTTTTTATTTTTCTTAACATTATTTTGCAAACAACAAATTGTATCAATAATTTTGTCTTTTGTGCTATTGTCATTATTCATATCAAGTTTGCCGCAACAATTTTTTGCAACTAAAATGAATGACACACAAATAACATTTGTTGACAGATCGGGAAGTTCATTTATGTACAAGGGATCAGAAATTAATAATGCTCTTATTTTTAACGAAAATGTTAATAAGGGTCATATTAAATTTCCTCATCTAAGTAAATATATAAATGATTATTATATTAGCAAAAGTTATACAATTGCAAACTATGAAGGTAGAGAAGAACTTAATTCGCGAATGGTTATGTGGAGTGATTTAGGGATTATTAATACTAAAGAAGAGCCCCTTTTAGTTAATGGAAGTACAACAACAAAATTGAAAATTGATACTATCACTAGCAGAAGTGGAGTAACTGATTTTTCAAAGGGCGATGTTGTTGATATCAAACTTAGCTTTAAAAATAAGTTCAAAAATATTGAATCAATTAAAGATGTTTATGAAACTACAGATGATGCAGAACATAAGGCTGTTTTATCGGACTTAATCGATTTTTTTAATTATTATGAAAGTACTTTCAAAAGTGTTTATCCAGCAATTTCTAATGAACAAGAAATGCTAGAAAAAATGTGAAGTTCAAACTATAACAATTATGGTAAATACTTGTCTTTACAAATCAATAGTGCTGTTTCTACAATGTCAAAACCAGGCAAAGAAGTAGAACCTGAAACTAATAAAAATATTGAAGCCAATATTACAAATGCTTTTTTTCAAAGTTACATTTTTAACAACTATTTTGCAACTGAAAGTTCAAAAAACTATGACTTATCTTTTAGCACAAATAGAAATGAACCTGAATATGCTAATAACTACAAAGCACTGATGAATGCTTTTAGTGAACAAATGTATTTTGAGTTGTTTATTAGAATTTTAGAGGATAACTTTATTAATCAAACATCTAATTATGTAATTATTACAGAATCTGAAGTACTTCGCAATGAAAACTTTAATGATTATGAACGTTATATGAAAAACTACCAATTATTAAACTTAGTTTTATTTCCAGCTAATATGAATAGCTATTTCAATCACTATGCAGGAAAAGAGTGAGATCAATATTGATTTAACTTTGGCAGCAAGTCTTCTATTAATTTTGAATCACAAGACAATATATTTTTCACAAATGTCAAATTCAAAGTTGTTGTAAACGATGAGAATAACAAAATTAGTGGAACTCAAAGACCAAATATTCAGTTATATTTAGCAATTCAAGTTGCCTTTCTGTTATTAACAGCTGCAATATCTGTATATCTATTTATTAGAAAGGATTTGAAATAAATGAGCGACAAAACATTACTATTACCAGCAGAGCAAAGTAGCGATGATATAATTCGATTTACTAATTATTTTAAAAAATTTAATTATAAAGAAAGAATTGGTCCACTAAATTTTGGTATTAAAAAAAATAAAGTAACAATTTTAATTGGACGAAGTGGTTCAGGAAAATCAGTTATTTTAAATTCAATTATGGGTTCTTATGCTCGTTATAAAGGCACAATTGATATTAATGGATATCGACGCAAGTCAATTTCTGGTTACAAGATTAATAGCGAAATTGGGTTTTATACTCAAATGGATTTTATTACTTACGATATTAAGCTGATCACGTATTTGAATCAGATTTCAAAAGTTATGGGTTTATCTAAAAAATATGCAGAAGAGCAAATTGACAAGTTGCTGGAACTGTTTCAATTGAAAGAGCATAGTGATAAGAAATTAAAAGATTTTTCATGAGGAATGAAAAATAGATTAAATCTAATTATCAGTTTATTAAAAGATCCTAATTTAATTATTTTAGATGAGCCTGGAGCAAATTTGGATTCAGTGTGAAGAAAAAAAATTAAAGAAATATTACTAGAATATAAAAATATGGATAAAACTGTTTTACTAGTTGTTCATAATATTGATGAAGTTTTTGATATGGTAGATGACATTATTTTAATTGAACACGGACAAATTATTTATCAATCAGAATTAAAAAATCTTAAGCTATATTTTAGAAGTAAACTGTATTTTAAAACAGATATTGCCAAGCATTCTAGTTATAAAGACTTTAAAGCTCATCTATTAAGTTCAGGTTTAGAAATTTTTAGTGAAGATATTGAAAATAATACTTTAGAGATTGGTGTTTTAAAGCAGGAAAGCGACAAAATAAACTTTTTGATGGCGTTAATAATTAAATACAATCTGTTTTTAGAAGAAATTGTTAATATCCCAATGAATTTTGAATCAATTTACAATTCTTTGGTATATTCTGAGCAAGTAAAAGAGTTAGAGTTTTACTTTAAAAAGTTAACAACAGTAAGTAGAATTAAACTTTTCTCTTTATTAGCTAAATCAGGGTATAAACTTAAGCGCAAAATAAAAAACTCTTCAAGTGAAGAATATCGTACTGAAAAAACAGCATTAATTGAAGAAAATAAAATGCTACTTGAAACAATGAGAAATAAGCAAATCAATACAGAAGTAACAAACAAAATTATTGAAATTCTTGATATATTTTTTAATCGAAACGAAATTCTGTCAGATATAGATAAAAAAGAATTGACAAATTCTGTAAAAATTTTGCTTAAAGAAAATTTTTTAACTAAGTATGAAGAGGGAATTGCTAAATTAGCAGTAGAAATTCTCTTAAGAAATGTTAAAGATGAAACTACCTCAAAAATGTTTGCTCAAATTTTAAAAAATACAAATAAAAATGGATCAAAAATTACAAAAAAAAGAAATCTTAAAATTAATCGAATTAACATTGTGCTAATTAATGAAAATTCAGAAATTGCCGAACAAAAAAATCAACTTTTTTGATAGGCATAGAAAAGAGAATGTATGTTAAAAAACAATAATCATTCTAAGTTTTTTATTGAAAAAATTGGAAACTATTTTTACATAAAAAATGATGAAAACAAAGTAGTAAAAATATGTAATTCATATAATGATGCAGCTATTCAAATAGAATCTCTTTATGACAACATAATTGATGAAAGACAGCAAAATGTAAAAGTTGAAGCTTCTTTTAATAATCTTAATAAAGCAAATTCAATTTATGAAAAACAAAGTCAAAATCAAGATTTAAATAAGGTAGTTTCATTTATGGATTCTAAAATTGATGGTTTGGAAAGCGCTTTGAAAAAAGAAATTATTCAGACAATTAATAGTTTACAAGCAACTTCAAAATCATTTTTAGAAAATGAAACTAAAAATAATCAAAACAAAATAGTTCAACAAGAAGCTGAAACTAGACTAGCAACATTAAATGAACCTGAAGTTTTGAAAAAAATTGAAGAACTGCAAGCGATGCTAGATACTTTGAAGGTAAAAACTATTACTAACATTGAGAAAAAAATTGATACCATTGAAACTCAACAAAATGCCTTCAAAGAGTTTCAACAAAATCCTCAAATTGACAATAGTGAGATTAACAGACTAAAAATTGATTTGGCTAACTTTGCAAATGAAATGAAAAACATACAACAAACTTCTTCTAAGGTTGTTTTACAAAAAGATTTGGAAGCTGTTAAAGCTGAAATTGTAGATAAGATCAAAAATAAATTCAAAAATATAAACATTTTGCAAATTAGTGAAATGGCGTCTCAAAGTGAAGAAATAGGCAAAGAAGTTAAGTCATTAAGAAATGACATCAATTACTTCTTAAATCAAATAAATGAAATAGAAAAAAATTCAGAAAACTTAGTTTTAAAACATGATTTAGAATCTACAAAAAACGAAATTCTAACTATGATTTATGAAAAATTAAAACAAATTGAATTAAATCAGTTTAATGATGGAATTCTTCAAAATACGGTGCTAGAGCAAGATATTGAAAACTTGAAACAAGAGCTATTTGTTTTTGCTAGTCAAGTTGAAAGTATATCTAATGATACTCAAAATTTAGTAATGCACGAAGATTTAGAATTAACTAAAAATGAAATTGTTTCTAAAATTCAAGAAAATATAAAAGCTGTTCAAGAATTACAAATTAAAACAGCTGAATTAGAAAAAGCATCAACTGTTAGTGAAATTGAAAGCCTGCGAAAAGAAACTGAAGAGTCTAAAAACTCTATTAAAAATTTAATGGATTATTGTAAATCATTTGTTTCAGAAGAACAAGTAAGCAATATTAAAAAAGAAATTACTGACTCATTCAAAACTGCCTTAGTTGAATTGCAAAATAATAATAACTCACCTGATCATAAGGAAAGTTTAGTACAAGAAGTTCATGCCCTAAATGCCGAGTTGGAATATGTTTTACAATCAAACTTGAAAATGATTCATGAAATTTTATTAGAAAATGAACGTAAGGTTTTAGCTGACTCCAAAAAAGTTAAAGACACAGTTGAATTAGTTAATGCTCAGTCAAAAAATTATGAAGACTTAGCTCAGCAAGTTTTAAAATTAACTTCAAATGACAAAGCTGAAGTTTTGCATAAACAAACAATGAATTTTGTAAATGAAGCAGTTGAATCACAAAATCATTTAATTTCATCTGAGTTTAATAAATTTCAACTTAATTTAAATGATTTAGCTGAAAGTATAAACGAAGTAAAAAATGAATTTAATAATTTGCAACCGAGCCAAGCTATTGATTCTGAAAAAATCAAGTTAGAAATTTTGGCTGAAGTAAAAAAGCAGTTTGATAATTATAAAAAGGCTCAATCCAAAACTGCTGCATCAAAAACGAAGTCATTAAATAAAGAAATTGATGTCTTAAAAAACAATTTTGATAAAAAAATTGCTGAAAGTAAGGCCTCTGTTCTTAAAGAAAGTATTGCTGAAACTAATAATCATTTAAAAACTGAAAATCAAAAATTATTAAAAGAAGTGGCAGCTAGAAATGACAAAAAATATGTAAATGTCAAAGAATTGGACAGCTTAGTTAAAAAATATTTCAATATAACTGAAAAGCCTAAACAAGAAGTTGTTTCTAAAAAGGATAAAAGATTAGATCCAATTGGACCAGCTGTTATTTCTAAGGAAAATAGCGATTTGGTTGCAGAAGTTAAAACGCCTTTAATTGAACAATTAGACGAGGTTATTGCCGATAGCAATCAATATTTGGAAGGAAATTCACCAGATTTACAAGCTTATGAAAAAGCATTTTATGAGCTTCAAGAAGATGGAACATTAAATGAGTATTTAAAAGCACTACATAAAAATTAGTAGCTATATAAAAGTTTATATGTGTAACAAATAATGTCGAAACAAGAAGAAAGGTCTTAAGATATGAAAAAATTATTAACAGTCTTAGGAGTAGTTACAATAACTGTTCCACTATTGACAACAACAGTATCTTGTTTTTCATCAATAACACCAATTCCAAAACCTGAAAAAAATGATGGATTTGAAACTGGAGATAAATGAAAAGGTCAAGGAAATTTAGAAGAACTTTATAAAATTAAAGAGCAATCTGTTAAAAATCAAAAATGACAAGAAGTTTTGAAGACAGATTATTCTCAAAAAGTAAGCAGAACATTAGAACAAGCTGCCAATCCAAGTGATAAGTCTACCTTGGCCGACAAAAATATTTTGCAAGTAGAAGATAAGCTACAGTTTACTCCATATGCGGATATGGGAATTGTAGAAGATACTGCTGAATATTTAATGAAAGAAAAGGGTCGAAGTTCTGCAGCTAGAACTGAAGCAATGGAATCGTTAGAAAAACATAAAACCAATAATATAGTTTATAATGATTTGGGCGAAATAGCTGGTAAAAAAGATGTTATTACAGATTCAAGTGAAATCACTTTAGGATTTATGCAAAATGCATCTGACACTGGTGAACTAGTGCCAATGTGAAACGCTGCTCCTGCAAAGGGAAATCAAGGAATTTTAGCAGATGAAAAAGATGAAACAGAGTATGCTAAATGATTTAATGATCGTTACCGTAATTGAACGGGAACAACGGGAAAACAAACTAAATGAGAAGGTAATGAAAACACAGGACATTTAAATTCTGATAATCTTCGTATATCATTTGGTCCTTTTGCAAATTCGCTATGACATACAGCTTGACAAAATAATAAAACTCCCGAGCAGTTAGCTGGAGTTTTAGAAAAAATTTCTGAAAAATATGAAACTAAAAAGTTTGATTTTTACTTTGCTGCTCCTTATTTGTCAGCAAGTGGAAACTATGCTGATTCTCAAAGATTATTAGCAAGTGCTTTAAAAATTCTTGTTGAAAAAGATATTGGCTATGATGTTCAATTATCACTAGTTATGTCAACTAAAGATGGTGTAGCAATTAGTGATGGATTTTTAGAGACAGGAAGTTTAAAATTGCTTGGAGATGAAGCATTCCCTTTATACAACTTTACAAAATATTTGGGAATGAATTTTAGATTAAATTTAGTCGCAGGATATTTAACAGTTCCTAATGAAATTACAGATCCAAATTGAGTCTTAGAAACTACAAAAGCGGGAGTTTTAAAAACTCATATTAATTGACAAAAAATGCATCGCACAATTAATAATGGAAGTGATGAAACTTTAGATAAATCATCAAGAAAAGTTAAAGTTACTCCTTGAATTGGTCGTCGTGCTGAACAAGCTGCTTATAATTTCACACCTAAAAACGCTTTAGATTTAAGAAAATGAGCAGAATCAGAAAAATTGGGTGGTATCGGAATGTTTTATATTTCTCGTGATGCTCCTAGTTACTTTGATGATAATGGGTTAACTGGACCTGCACAAGCAGATCAAAATGCCCTAAATCAAAATGTTCGTTCTGGATCAGGATTTGAGCAATTTACATATGCAAAAGCGCTAAATGGGACTATACTGGAAGACAGCGATATTCCTCAGGAAGCAAAATCAGTTGAAGATGTTATAAAAATCGGGGGAATTGATTATCAAAAAGATATTCAAAAAAATACTGATTTAGATAACCCTGGAGAAGGTTCATGAGAAGGACCTGGAATTGGTGGACCTGGGCAAGGAGCTGGAGGTGCTGGTGAAACTGAAGGTTCAAATCCGCCACCGCCAACTGGACCAGGAAAAAGCATGTATAGTTCATGAGAAGAAGCCAATCCTAATAGAACAGCTAAGGTTACAAAGCAAGAACAAGCAAATCCAAATACATATTTTTCTCCTTACTTAGATGCTGGTTTATACCAGGGAAATGATATGAAAGAAATTATGACAGAAGTTCCTACAATGGATCATTTAACACTAGCCTTTGTTCAACAAGTTAACCATCATGGTGATGCTATTGAAATGTCAATTGCTGGACAAGCAAAAGATAATGAAGGATATACATGATGAGAAGAAACTCAATTGTGAGGAAAAATGCTGAAGCCATTAGCTGAAAGCAATAATTTTGAAAACATCAAAGTTGCTTATGGTGGAGCAACAACTGGTGGGTTTACTGAAAAAAATCCTTGAACTTTGGCAAACAAGCTAAATCCTGGAAATTCTAAAAAAGCTCAAGAAGATTTAACAAAGGCTTTAGTTGGATATCAACAAGAACTTGTTGGAGTTGCTAAAAAATATGGAACAACAGATGTTAAAATGCCAAAAGCAATTGATTTTGATATTGAAGGACATGCTCAAGAATTAAATGAAGATAATCGTTTATTGGCAAGAACAATTGCAAAAATGAAAGTAAACGATCAGAGTTGAGATTTTTCAGTTACATTGCCTGTCTTACCAACAGGATTAACAAGTGTGGGTTACAACGTTATGAATATTTTCATTGAAGAATTTCAAAAAGCTGGTCTTGGACAACAAGATTTACCTGTAATCAATTTAATGCTAATGGATTATGGTGATCCAATTTATGCAAAAGCACGTGATTCTGATAAAATTACAAACTTTGAATTGGCAAAAAATGCTATTAATTCAACAAAAAATAATTTGGCAACTTCAATTGAGGCTAACTACGGACAAGTATCAATTGGGAATAGTGGATTATACCAACTAATTGGAGCGACTCCAATGATTGGTGTAAATGATACTGTACATGGAGTATTTACATTAGAAGATGCCAAAGATTTATACAACTGAGCTCATTTAAATGGTTTGGCTTATATTGGAACATGATCAATGAATGACGATCGTGGTCGTGATATTTATTCTAATAAGCCGGTTGTTAAATCGTTAACATCACATGGACTTGCCTATCTAGAAGCATATGATTTTGCTAGAGCACTTAGCGGTCATTGAACAGATGGTGTATTAAACCCTAATAAATAAAACTAAAGTTATTTTTGATTATTCAAAAATAACTTTTAAGCATGAAAAAATGGAAACTGGGAGATTAAAATATGAAAAAACTGTTGTCAATACTAGGAGTTATAGGACTGACCGCAACAACAACATTATCTGTTGTTGCTTGTAATTCTAAAAAAGAGGATGAAAATGGCCCATGAGTGCCCGATGCAGCAGTTGAAGGAATTGCTAAAATAAGTAATCAAAGGCTAACTACAAATAGCATTAAAAAAATAAGCATAGTATCAACAAACGGGGCCCCATTTAGAAATGGTGCAAAAATTGTTTCAAGTCATCCTGAAATTGCCGAAGCAGGAATTAATGAAACTAATAAAAGTGAAATAACTTTGAGAGGTAATCAAGTTCTTGGAACTACTAAAATTATTGTTTCATATCCAGGAGTTCGAAACGTTGAGTTTGATGTTGAAGTAGTTGCTCAAACAACTCCATATATTGAACCGATACAAGATGTCACAATTATTAAAGGAAAAGAAGCAAATAAAACAGTTGCAGTTTCTGTTGCAAACAAAACATCTGGAACAAATATTGCTGTCAAAACTGAAGCCCCTCAATATGGGCAAAATGAGTATCCTCAAAAAGAACCGGTTACAACAGCTAAAGTTGTTGGTGATCAAATTGTCTTTACTTTAAAAAATAATTCAGTTGGACAAGACAATGTGACTGTTAGTTATGGAAGTGCCAAACCAATTAAATTTAAAGTTAGTGTTTATGAAGAAAGCTATATTGAAAATCCCCCTGGAAAAGACAAAAGTGCCTTTGCAACTTGAGGAGAAGCTAATCCAAACCGTACTAGTAAAAACGTTAAAAAAGAAAATTGAAATGGAAAAACTTATTTTGCGCCTTACATTGACGCAGCCTTATATGCTGGAGATAACATGAAAGAAATTTTGGCACAAAATATGAATCTTGACCATATAACTTTAGCATTTGCTGCTCAAGATGGAAGTCAAACAGATAAATTGGATATTTCTTTTGCTGGAGTTGCTAAAAAAGACCCAATTCCTGAAGGACCATACTGATGATATTTAAACAAAAAATTAGTACCTGATATTTTGAAACCAATTGCTGATGCAGGAGTTTTTAAGAACACTAAAATTTCTTATGGTGGTTATAATGCTGGTGCCGAGCCAGAAAAATATTTGCCATGAGTTTTGGCAAATAAATTAAATCCTAAAAATGCTCAAAAAGCCCAAAAGGATTTGGAAAATGCATTTGTAAACTTTCAAAAAGAAACTGCAGCATTAGTTAATCAACCAATGAGTAAATCTATTGACTTTGATATTGAAGGTGAAGCGCAATTAGATATTTATAACAAAGATACTAGATTATTGGCAAAAACATTGGCCGGAATGGTTAAAAAAGATCATGATTGAGACTTTTCATTGACAGTTGCAGTTTTACCTACTGGACTTGTAAGTGGTCCCAATAAAGGACAACAAGTACTTGATTCATTTATTGAAGAGTACAAAAATGCTCAAGTGCCATTAGAATTTTTACCAAAAGTTAATCCAATGGTCATGGATTATGGAAATGCTATTTATGATGAAGCTATAGCTAATGGTAAAACAAATGCCGATTTAGCTATTATGGCTATGGAAAGCACAAAAGACCAACTTAAGGCATCAATATTAAAATATTATCAAGAGCAAATAACTGATGAGCAAGCCTATAGTTTGATGGGTTCAACACCAATGATTGGAGTTAACGATACAGAACACGGAATTTTTACTTTAGAAGATGCTAAAGAATTGTATAGTTGAGCTCAAGTGAATAACTTATCATACTTATCAATGTGATCTATGAACGATGACCGTGGTTTAAGTTATCCAATTATTAAAGATCCAAGTAACCAAAATCAAGGTTTTCTTGGGGGACAGCAAGCCAATAAATCGCAAACATCGCATGGTTTATTGTATCTAAATGAATATGACTTTACAAAAGTATTAACTGGTGATTGAAAGTATGTTTAACGACAATGTTAAATTAGAAAGAAAAAATAAATTATGAAAAAACTATTAACAATATTAGGAGCAGTTACTTTAACAGCAACTGCAGGATTATCAGTGGTTGCTTGTGGAACAACAGAACCCAAAGTACCACCAAGTGTAGCAGAAGTTGTTAAGGAATATGAAAATGAGCTAAATAAAATTTGAAGTGGTGTTTATAATGCCAATGCGCATAAATTTGTTAGACAAATTGGAGAAGGTGGAGATAAAGAAAACTATCAGCTTTTTAATTTAAATTATTTAGAGAGTGAATATGGAAATCGTAAAGAGGGTTCTTTTAATCTACATGATGACCAAAAAAATATTGAAATGTTTTCTAATGATTTGAGCAAGTTATTTCCAAAAGAGCAATTTGAAAGTATGATCCAAGATAATATTGCAACAGGTGAAAATGCTATTAAGTATAGAAATATTTATATGGGTTCACCTCAAAGTACACTTGGAGAATTTAAAATTTCTACAGACAAAGGCTTTGTTCTCACAAAAACTGCATATGTAGAGGGAGAAAAAAACGAAAAGTTATACTCAATTCAATCAACTATTACTAAAGACATGTATCATAAAGATTCTGAAGGACAAAAAGTTTTATTTCAAACAATGGAAATTCCAATGAATATTATTATCGGAAAAGATGGACCGACTATTTCGTTAATTGACAAAATAGTAAGCAATTTGCCCAAAAGATTATTTTCAGAAAAAGGATCACAATTTGCCTCATCAATTATTAAACAAACTGATTCAGCTTTTAAAACATACGATGATGAGTTGCAATTAAAATTAGCAAACTACATTAATTCAGAAGTGTTTAAAAATACTATTGATAAAGAAGTCGCTGACCTTAATAATAACGAAAGCATTTATAAGCTTGAATTTGGTACTAAAATTTCAGAAGAAAGTCAGGTAGCTATGACTTCTACAATGCTTAGAAATGATAATAAAAGAGCAGTTCAAACAAAACGTATGTTCGATTTACAAAGAAATCCTTTAGCTAACAGTTTAATTTTGAAAAAAGCTGACACAAAAGCTTTAGAAGAAAAAGATGCTTCTATGATGCTTCAAGAAATCATTAAGGGCTTAGATGATAGTGTTAGTTTACATGATCAAGATTTGACAAACTTTTTAGGGTTATATGTTCAAGATCAAAAAGCTAAAGAAAAAATGATTCAACAAACTCATAGTTTTGGAAACTTTAGATTAAATAATATTAATTTAGAAATGAATAATAGTGAACAAACTATTGAACTACCAACAATGGTAATTCCATGAACATATAGAAATGATAAGTACAATGATTTAAATAAAAAAGATCTTTGACTAAATTCACTATATAATTCTTTGAAAGTTATAAATGAAAAAGTTATGGCAACTAGAGCTGATTATTATAATAATAATGAAAACGAAGAAGTTGTTCAAAAGGGTATGTTTGCTGTTTCTGAAAAAACCCTATCTGAAATAAGAAATTCATTTTCTATTGAGTGAAGTGAAATATTGGAACGAACTGAAAAAAATATAAACTCATCATTTCGAGAAGATGTTTATACCCCTAAAATGCCTAAAATTTTTAAGGTTAGAGATAATGTTACTTGGGTGGACCTTGCAAGAAGTGGGAAAAATTATATAACTGATGAAAGTAGTTTTGACTTCAGCAGTTTTTCAGCAAAAATTGAAACAGTTTTAGGAGTTGACAAAAACTTAGGGAACGTTGGAAGTCATGCTTCGGGTGCGAGATTATCAAGCCAAGGAAGTAAGTATTCTAAAAATCCAATTAAAAATAATAAAGCTTTTTACCATGTAGGAGATTCTCAATCGTTTTCTAATGTTAGTTCTTCTTATATTTTTAATATAGGATTAATTAATTTTAGAATGTATTTGCCCCTTGATCTAGGAAAAGCTTTTGACACTTTATCTGCTACAAAGAATGACAATTGAGATGGAAAACAATATTTTGATTTAAGCAATGACAAAAGCTTATTTACAAAAACAGAAGCCGATTTTGATTGAAATGCTACCAATCCATATGCTGCTCTTGACACAAGTAGTTGATTAAGAAGTATTAATCCAGTTCTTTTTCAGCTTAGATAAAAAGTTTTGTACCATTAGTTTAAATTTTTAAACAACTATTCGCAGTAAGAAACTCAGTTTTTCAAAATATATAATTACAAAAATAGCGTGAAAGGGAAAAAATGAAAAAACTATTAACAATATTAGGAGCAGTTACTTTAACAGCAACTGCAGGATTATCAGTGGTTGCTTGTGGAACAACAGAACCCAAAGTACCACCAAGTGTAGCAGAAGTTGTTAAGGAATATGAAAATGAGCTAAATAAAATTTGAAGTGGTGTTTATAATGCCAATGCGCATAAATTTGTTAGACAAATTGGAGAAGGTGGAGATAAAGAAAACTATCAGCTTTTTAATTTAAATTATTTAGAGAGTGAATATGGAAATCGTAAAGAGGGTTCTTTTAATCTACATGATGACCAAAAAAATATTGAAATGTTTTCTAATGATTTGAGCAAGTTATTTCCAAAAGAGCAATTTGAAAGTATGATCCAAGATAATATTGCAACAGGTGAAAATGCTATTAAGTATAGAAACATTTATATGGGTTCACCTCAAAGTACACTTGGAGAATTTAAAATTTCTACAGACAAAGGCTTTGTTCTCACAAAAACTGCATATGTAGAGGGAGAAAAAAACGAAAAGTTATACTCAATTCAATCAACTATTACTAAAGATATGTATCATAAAGACTCTGAAGGACAAAAAGTTTTATTTCAAACAATGGAAATTCCAATGAATATTATTATCGGAAAAGATGGGCCGACTATTTCGTTAATAGAGAAAATAGTAAGCAATTTGCCCAAAAGATTATTTTCAGAAAAAGGATCACAATTTGCCTCATCAATTATTAAACAAACTGATTCAGCTTTTAAAACATACGATGATGAGCTGCAACTAAAATTGGCAAACTACATTAATTCAGAAGTGTTTAAAAATACTATTGATAAAGAAGTCGCCGACCTTAATAATAACGAAAGCATTTATAAGCTTGAATTTGGTACTAAAATTTCAGAAGAAAGTCAGGTAGCTATGACTTCTACAATGCTTAGAAATGATAATAAAAGAGCAGTTCAAACAAAACGTATGTTCGATTTACAAAGAAATCCTTTAGCTAACAGCTTAATTTTGAAAAAAGCTGACACAAAAGTTTTAGAAGAAAAAGATGCTTCTATGATGCTTCAAGAAATCATTAAAGACTTAGATAAGAGTGTTAGCTTACATGATCAAGATTTGACAAACTTTTTAGGGTTATATGTTCAAGATCAAAAAGCTAAAGAAAAAATGATTCAACAAACTCATAGTTTTGGAAACTTTAGATTAAATAATATTAATTTAGAAATGAATAATAGTGGAAAAACTATTGAACTACCAACAATGGTGATTCCATGAACATATAGAAATGATAAGTACAATGATTTAAATAAAAAGGATCTTTGACTAAATTCACTATATAATTCTTTGAAAGTTATAAATGAAAAAGTTATGGCAACTAGAGCTGATTATTATAATAATAAGGAAAACGAAGAAGTTGTTGAAAAGGGTATGTTTGCTGTTTCTGAAAAAACCCTATCTGAAATAAGAAATTCATTTTCTATTGAGTGAAGTGAAATACTGGAACGAACTGAAAAAGATAGAAATTCATCATTTTCAGAAAATGTGTATACCCCTAAAATGCCTAAAATTTTTAAGGTTAGAGATAATGTTACTTGGGTGGACCTTGCAAGAAGTGGGAAAAATTATATAACTGATGAAAGTAGTTTTGACTTCAGCAGTTTTTCAGCAAAAATTGAAACAGTTTTAGGAATTGACAAAAACTTAGGGAACGTTGGAAGTCATGCTTCGGGTGCGACATTAGAAAGCCAAGGAAGTAAGTATTCTAAAAATCCAATTAAAAATAATAAAGCTTTTTACCGTGTAGGAGATTCTCAATCGTATTCTAATGTTAGTTCTTCTTATATTTTTAATATAGGATTAATTAATTTTAGAATGTATTTGCCCCTTGATCTAGGAAAAGCTTTTGACACTTTATCTGCTACAAAGAATGACAATTGAGATGGAAAACAATATTTTGATTTAAGCAATGACAAAAGCTTATTTACAAAAACAGAAGCCGATTTTGATTGAAATGCTGTCAATCCATATGCCGTTCTTGAATCAAGTAGTTGATTAAATAGTATTCTTCCAGTTCTTTTTCAGCTTAGATAAAAGCTTTTAAATAATAATATGAATGTGATTTTATAAAAGCGGTAACGGTAATTAAAAATATATTTAATCACAAAGTTAAATTAGAAAGAGTAAATAAATTATGAAAAAACTATTAACAATATTAGGAGCAGTTACTTTAACGGCAACGGCGGGATTATCAGTTGTTGCTTGTGGTCAAAAAAAAGATGATGCTAAATTGCCACCAATCTCAAATGAGCTAATTAAAGAATTTCAGGATGAGTTAAATAAATTATGAAATGATGTTTATAATCAAAATGCTGAAAAATTTGTTAGAAAAATTGGTGAAGAAGGTGACCAAGAAAATTACCAACTTTTTAATTTAAATTATTTAAATAGTCAATATGAACATATTCCGGGAACAAGAACTTTTGATCTTCATGAAGATAAATCAAATGCTGAAAAGTTTGTTTATGATTTAAATAAATTATTTCCTAAAAATCAGTTCGCAGATAAAATTCAAAAAACTTTGGCAACGGGTAAAAATGCTGTCAAATATCGAAATTTATATATGGGTTCACCAGATTCTACACTTGGTGACTTTAAAATTGCTCAAGACAAGCCATTTAATGTTATCAAAACTGAGTATAAAGAAAATCAAGAACAAGAAAAACTATATTCAATTGAAGCAACAGTTGCTAAAAATATGTATCATAAAGATTCTGAAGGTCAAAAAAGTGTATTCCAAACAGTTGAAATTCCTTTAAATATTATTATTGGGAAAGATGGTGTGGCAATAACTTTGGTAGAAAAAATTGCTCGCAATTTACCCAAAAATTTATTTTCTGAAAAAGGTTCACAATTTGGGACTTCAAGAATGAAAAGAAGTGATGCAAATTTTAAAACATATGATGATGATTTGGAGTTGGGTTTATCTAATCAAGTTAACTCAAATGAGTTTAAAAATACCATTATCAAAGAAATTGAAAGCATTAATAATAATGAAAGCCAATATAATATTAAATTTGGACCTAAAATTTCAGAAGAGAAGCAAATATCAATAACTTCAACTATGCTAAGAAATGACAATAAAAAACAAGTTGAAACGAAACGTATGTTTGATTTACAAAGAAATCCTTTAGCTAACAGTTTAATTTTAAAAAAAGCTGATACAAAAGTCTTAAAAGAAGAGGATGCTTCTGTAATGCTTCAAGAAGTGATCAAAGATTTAGACCAAAATATTGATGAACATGAAAACGATCTAAATACTTTTTTAGATTTATATCTTGACAAAAATGTTAATCGGGAATCAATAGTTAATAAAACCTATAGTTTTGGAAATTTTAGACTTAACAATGTTTTTATAAATATTGAAGATAATGAAGTTTCTCTAGAATTGCCGACTATGGTAATTCCTTGAACTTACAGAAATGATAGTTATAGTGACTTAGATAAAAAAGACAGCTGATTAGTTTCTCTTTACAATGCTTTAAACATTGTCAATAAAAAAGTTATGGCAGTTAACACTAACTATTTTACAGAGCGTGAAAATGTTAGTCGTGGTATGTTTGCTATTTCTAAAGAAGCTTTATCTGAAATAAGAAATTCATTTTCTATTGAGTGAAATGAAATTTTAGAGCGAACTGAAAAGGATAAAAATTCATCATATTCAAAACGTGTGTATAATCCTAAATGACCTGAAATTTTTAAGGTTAGAGATAATATTACTTGGGTGGACCTTGCAAGAAGCGGGAAAAATTATATAACTGATGAATGCAATTTTGACTTTAGCAGTTTTTCAGCAAAAATTGAAACGGTTTTAGGAATTGATAAAAGTTTAGGAGAAGTTGGGAATCATAGTACGACGGGTGCAAGTTTGACAAGCTATGGAAGTAAATATCCAAAGGAAAATTGAAGAAATCAAACTTCGTATGCCATAGGAAATGGGCAAACTATAGTCAATGCCAGTTCTTCATATATTTTTAATATTGGATTAATTAATTTCAGGTTGTTTATACCGATTGATCAAGGAAAAGGGTTTGATATTTTATCTGCTGCGACTGATGATAATTGAAGCGGAAAACAATATTTTGACCTGAGTAATGATCGAAAGTTATTTTCACCAACGGAAGCTGAATTTGATTGAAATGCAAGTAATCCATATGTTTCTGATTCTTATAATTGATGAAGCAGCATTAATGCGACATTTTTTCAGCTTAGATAAAAAGTTTTGGACCATTAGCTCAAATTTTAAACAACCAATCGCAGAAAGGAACTCAGTTTTTCAAAATATATAATTACGAAAATAGAGTGAAAGAGAAAAAATATGAAAAAATTATTAACAATATTAGGAGCAGTTACATTAACTGCAACTGCGGGATTGTCAGTTGCTGCTTGTGGGAAAAAAGAAAAAGAAAAAGTACCACCAATTTCAAATGAATTAATCAAAGAGTTTCAAAATGAATTAAACAGAATTTGAAGCAGTGTTTATAACCAAAATGCTGAAAAATTTGTTAGACAAATTGGTGAAGAAGGCGATCAAAGCAACTATGAACTATTTAATTTGAAATATTTAAATGAAGTTTATAAAGATGCCGAATCAAATACAACATTTGACCTTCATGAAAATAACGAAAATGGTATTAAGTTTGCCAAAGATTTAAATATTTTATTTCCTAAAGAACAATTTAGCAAAATGATTCAAGCAAATCTAGCAACAGGTGAAAATGCTGTTAAATTTAGAAATATTTATATGGGCTCACCTGATGCTACACTTGGAGAATTTAAAATTTCTGGAGATAAAGACTTTATGCTTACAAAAACAGAATATACAAATCTTGAAACCCAGAAATTGGAGCAAATTTATTCAATTCAGGCAACGGTTACTAGAGATATGTATAATAAAGATTCTGAGGGGCAAAAAGAGTTGTTTAAGACAATGGAAATTCCATTACATATTTTAGTTGGTCAAGAAGGTCCAACAATTTCATTTGTAGAAAAAATCGTTCGTGAGCTGCCAAAAGAGTTGTATAATAATACGAGTTCACAGTTTGCCTCATCATTGTTAAAAGAAAGTAGCAGTTTAGACTTTAAAACTTATGATGACAAAATAGAAAGTTCAATAGCTAACTATATTAATTCAGATGTATTTAAAGAGGCTATTTCTTCAACAGTTGAAAAACTCAATGTTGAAAATACTGAGTATTATCTTACATATGCTCCAAAAATTACAGAAGCAGAGCAAATTTATGTTAATGCCAATATGTTAAAAAGTGATAGTCGCAATATGACACAAACTAAACGTATGTATGATTTGCATCGAAACCCTTTAGCAAATAGTTTAATTTTGAAAAAAGAAAATACTGAACTGTTATCAGAGGAAAATGCGGTTACTATGCTAAAAGAAGTTGTCAAAAACTTTGATCAAATTGTTGAAGAATATGATAATGACCTAAAGAATTTTTTTGACATTAATAATATTGGACAAACAAATCGTGACAAAATTGTTGGACAATCATATAGTTATGGAAGTTTTAGACTAAGCAATCTTAGTTTAAAAATGAATGAAGATATTTCATTGGAATTGCCAACTTTAGTAATGCCTTGAACATATAAAAATGATAAAGTTGACGCTCACAAAAAAGATTTATGACTAATATCATTATACAATGCTTTAACAATTGTCAATAAAAAAGTCATGTGAACTAGTGAGCTACCAACTGGAAATTTTACAAGGAATGCAATATTTAAAACATCATTGGATGTACAAAAAAATATGCAAAATTCATTTGCTGAATCATGAAATGCAATTATGCGTAAAACAGCTATTCATAATAACAAATACGATTTTGGATATAACTTTAGTACAGCTAATAAGATTTCTACTGATACAGGCTTTAAAATTGATAAAAATAGCGTTACAGCAATTAACTTTGCTCAAGATAACCAAAAAAACTATGTTACTACTGAAGAAAATTATGATTTCAGTAGATTTGGAGCAAAAATGGAATTTGTTGTAGGGTCAATTGATACAAGACCCAATTCTGACACTGGAAATTTTGTAGGAAAACATATTACTTCTGCAAATTTTAACAAGTGAGCATCATATGATACAAATATTAGTTATTTAGAAACAACTACAGGTAACGGTTCTGGAAAGGACCCAGTAGAGATAAACGCGTCTTATATTTTTAATATTGGTACAACTACTTTTAATCTTTTTATGCCTTTTGATAAGGGAAAAACTTTTAATGCAATGAATGAAAATGACAATCTTTGAAATGGGAAAAACTATTTTAATTTAAGCAATGATAAAAATTTGTTTGATGATAAGCTTGATTGGAATGCGGAAAATCCATATTTAAATTTATCTGGATGACTTGGCAAAGAGCAACGATCTTTAAAGTTTTTTGATCTTGAGATTAGAAAGTATGAATCTAAACTTTAATGAACAAATATAACAAATAACTTTTTACCCATAGGAAACAAAAAGATAACTAAATATATATAAAAATCACAAACATAAGTTTGTGATTTTTATAATAATCCAATGGTTAATCCTGTTACAATGACCATTAAAACTGTAGTCAGGCCAATAATTTTTTTTCACATAATAATTTTGGCTTCTCAATCAGTTAGAGTAAGTTGATAACGACGGCCCTTGTGATTAAAAAACTCTGCAGCGCGCCTATTTCTAATTCAACTCAAAATCATGTAACTAAATGCAAAACCAATTAAAATTGAAAAAGCTACTCATCCTACTCCAGCTCATCCACCACTAGCTCCATTTAAATTAAAGTTTCAGTATAAAGATCACCCAATTAAAAAAGACAAACCAGTAGAAAGTGAAGTCAACAATAATGGAAGCAATCAACCTCATCAGCGAAGCTTTTTATTGATCTTATAGTAGTAAAGCTTTGCATTTTGATTGCTCGAGCTATATGTTTCTTTGATTATTTCATTGACTTCTTGATTATGAACCTGTTTTTGTGATTCGCGATATTTTTTAATTGAGTCTTTTTTTTGCATGTCAATATATCCTTACTAATTCTTATATAAATAGTAAACCATATAATTCTTAATATCCACAATATCTGAAGTTATTAAAAATAAAAAATATGCCGGTTTTCTTGCATTTTTAGACATTTTTAATGTATAGTTATTAACAATAAACAAAGAATTTAATATAGAAGGGACAAGTGGTTATGCGTTCAAATTACCTAAATACTTGTAAAGCGTTTTTTGAAATGCATTATGTCATGCGCCTTAATAATTTTTATTAAATAATTTATGATTTTTGAACTTGATTTATTATTTAGAATAAAAAAATCGATTAGTCAACAATATAATTTGCATATTTAGTGTTTAGATTATATTTGATAATATTTAAGCAGGAAAATCAAAACAAAACTTAAAATTTTTTTTACCAAACTATTGGAAATTAATGTATTATTGGTTTTAATACTATATTTTTTTAGAAACCATAAATATGTATCTTTGGAAAGGAAACACAATTACTATGATTAAAAATAAAGAGACAATAAGCGATTACTCAATCAAAAAGAAAGCAAAGCAAAAAGCATTTGACATTAACTCAGTTGAATTAAATTTAGATGATGAATTAATGTATGGAAAACCATCAAGATTTCGAGCATTAAAATATCAGTATGAAGATTTTAATGCTAATCTTTACAAATTCTTTAGAGCTCATCCTTTAATAGGATATTCATTTAAAAGAATTGTTTATGGATTCTTAACACTATTAGCAGCAATTATCATTTTATTCTTACTTGTTAATGCTGTGACTGATGTTGATCAATACATGCCAGAAAATTGAGATAAGCTGGGTTTAATTCATGGTAGTGATCGTTATAACAAATTTTTAGAAGATCGTATGAAGCTATTTGGAGTTTATGGAAGTGTAACTGAAAGATTATTTTTATATCTTAAAAATATAACACCGTTTATTCCCAAAACTATTGTTACAGGAGAAACAATTTACTTTAGTTCTAGCCCATTAACAGGTGATGGTGGAATGACTACAGCTTTATTGAGTAATGCGCTTAAAGTTGGTGGCGATGGAATCTGAAATAGTATTGTTGAAACTAAGACAGTATGAGTTTATTTAGGAGTGGTCTCTTCAAAATCAATTGGAACTCCAGGTTCTACAGAAATTTTAGAACTGTTTAATAAAGCAATTCCATATTCATTTGCATTTGGATCAGTGTCAGTTATTATTTCTTACTTAATTGGTGTTCCACTGGGAATTCAAGCAGCTAAACGTAAAGGAAAACCATCAGATAACATTATCAACGGGGCTAACATCTTATTAGTAGCAGCACCAGCAGTTGTAATTATTATTGGTGTTTACTTGCTAAGTATTTCAGTATTTGGTCATTCTGCAATGTTTAACTCTGGATCATTTTGAACTAAGTTTTGGCCAGTTGTTGCTTTAGTATTGTTAATGACACCATCAACAGTCATTTTAACTAGACGTTATGTAATTGATGAAATGACAGCCGATTATACAAAATTTGCTTATGCTAAAGGAATGGGTGAATCTAAAGTTTACTACATTCATATTTTTAGAAATGCTGGAATTAGAATTATTCGTCAATTTCCATTAGATTTGGCAGTTACATTATTTGGAGCATCAATCTTGACTGAACAACAATGAGGAATTCCAGGAATGAGTCCGTTTATTGTTAAAGCTGTTTCAGGAACTAAAGATTCATTTGTGATTTTAGGATTTATATCTTTTGCAGCTTTTGTCCGTATTTTTGCATCATTAGTATCAGACTTAACAATGGTTTGAATGGACCCTCGTGTAAGTTTAGGAAATAAAAAATAGAAAAGGAGAGTTTATTTATGGAAATCAATAAAGAAAAGTTTGTTAGAGAAAATCATGTTAACTTTGACGAAATAGACTCATCGCTATTTACTATTGTTGGTGCTCAAAGTTCAGAAAGTGAGCATTTGGCATCAAAGCCTTATAGCTATTGAAAGTCTGTTGGAAAACTACTATTTAAATCTCCAACTTTCTTAATTGCAATTGCAATTTTGATAACTTTTATTATTTTGGCAATTGTGGTTCCTTGAGGATTGGAAGCAACGCCATTGGAAAAACCAAATCTGGCTGATCCTTCAAATCCAATTATTGGATCAAGTCGTCCTCATGCTCCAACTTGAGGTTACTGATTTGGTTTGGGAGTTGAGGGAGAAGATCTTTGAGTTAAAATGTGAGCAGGAATGCGAACAACTTTATTATTTGCTTTCATTTTGGCTTCAATTCAATTAGCGGTAGGGATCTTTATTGGATCAATTTGAGGATATTTCAAAAAAACTGATATCTTTTTTGTACAGTTGACAAATATTTTAACTTTGGTTCCTCAACTAATTTTATTATTATTCATTATTTTCATTATTAAGCCGGGGTATTGACCTGTTATATTAGGGGTATCAATTCAAGCTTGAATTGCGATTGCAACAACAGTTAGAGTTCAAATTATGCTAGTTAAAAATACCGATTATAATACTGCTTCAATTTCTTTAGGAAGTAGTTCTGGAAGAATTATCCAAAAAAATATTATGCCAAAAATTTTACCAGTGATTATTCAATCTGGAACGTTTGCAATTCCCAATGCAATTTCAATTGATGCGTCATTAACATTTTTGGGATTTGGATTTATTGAAGGTAGAAAACAAACTTCATTAGGACAAATTTTAAATGAAGTTATGGCAGGAACTTTATGACAAAATTATCCACATTTAATTATCATTCCGCTAATTTTAACAACAACAGTATCAATTATTTTCTTCGTTGTTGCTAAAGTATTTGCCGACTCATTAGACCCTAAAAACCATAGATAAATCATTAAGAAAAGGAGAAATATTATGGAAAATAACAGAAAGATACTTTCGTTAAAAGATATAGTTGTAAAATTTAGAGTTCGATCAAAAATGCTGACATCAATCCGTAATATTTCTTTTGATATTTATGATGGAGAAACAGTCGCAATTGTTGGAGAATCAGGATCAGGAAAATCAGTGTTAACTAAAACATTAACAAACATGTTAGAGTCAAATGGTTATATTGCTAATGGTTCAATTATGTATTATCCAAATGAAGATTCAAAAAATGATCCAAAAACAGCTTTCAAAGATGAAATCAACCTAATCAAATTTCATAAGGGAGCATTAACTTCTGAAGCACGTAAAAGTATCAAAAGTTACAATAATTTGCGTATTAAAGAAGCTAAAACTAAAATTGGAATTTTAACTAAACAAATCGAAATGAATATTGATGCTATTAATTCACAAATTGAAATTGATAATCTAACAAGAGAAATTGAAAATGCCTATCAAGAAATGGCGTCATTTAATCGTCTTTCACGTCGCACACGTAAAAAAATGCGTCCAATTATGAAAGAAATTGCAACTCCAGAAGGTGTAAACTTTCTAGAAAAAACTATGATTGAAAATGCTCTTGATTATTTAAAAAATGAAGAATACTTGACTGAATTTGAAATATTGTTACAAGAAATTCTTCATAAGGTAAATGACAAAATTGCAATTGACTCTCAAGAGGTTAATTTGCTATTGGAAATTTGAACATTCCAAAATCAGTCAGCATTGAAAAATAAAACTCAAGCTAACAAAAACTTGAAAAAGTTGCGTGGGGGAACTATTGCAACAATTTTTCAAGACCCAATGACTTCGCTAAATCCTTTATTAAGTGTGGGATATCAAATTACTGAAGTTTTGAGAGCTCACCAAAAAATGAGTTTTATTGAAGCTAAACAAGAAGCTATTGAGTTGATGAAAAAAGTGGGAATTCCAAATGCTGAAAAGCGTTTCAAAGATATTCCTGGTAAATACTCAGGGGGAATGCGTCAACGTATTGTAATTGCAGTTGCCTTAGCATGTAAACCCAAAATTTTGATTTGTGATGAGCCAACTACAGCTTTAGATGTAACCATTCAGGCACAAATTTTGGATTTAATTAAACAGTTAAAAAAGGAATACAATTTGACAGTTATTTTTATTACTCATGATTTGGGAGTTGTTGCAAATATCGCTGATCGTGTGGCAGTTGTTTATGCTGGTCAAATTATTGAATATGGAACAACAAATGATATTTTCTTTGATGCTAGACATCCATATACATGAGCATTATTATCTTCATTACCACAATTAGGAAATAAGGGTGAAGACCTGTATTCAATTTCAGGAACTCCACCATCATTATTTAATGAAATAAAGGGAGACCCATTTGCCCCTCGTAATGATTTTGCGATGGCAATTGATTATGAACTTGAACCACCAATGTTTGAGGTTAGTCCATCTCATGGAGCTAAGACATGATTATTAGATCCACGTTCTCCAAAAATTGAAAAGCCAAAACAGCTAAGTCGTTTACGTGAAGCTGTTAGTGAAGCAAAGGTAGGTGAATAAGTTATGAAAAATAAAAAACAACAAGCAATCGTTGAAGTTCGTGACTTATTGATTGAATTTGGAACAGGGCGTCGTAAAGTTAAAGCTGTAAAAGGAGTTAGTTTTGACGTTTATAAAGGTGAAACTTTTGGTCTAGTGGGTGAATCTGGTTCTGGGAAGACTACTGTAGGACGTGCGATTATGGGAATTCAACCTGTATCGGATGGAACAATTTATTTTAACAGTCGAGTAGCCTATGGAACTCCACCAGATTTAAATAAACTAAATTTAGCAATTGAACGTAATATTAAAATTATGAAAATAAATCAAAATACAACAACAAATCGCTTAAATGATTATGTTGAAGAATTTAAACGTGTTTACCATAAATATGTTGAATCAAAATACTATGATTTTAAAACTAAAGAAGTTAGAGAATACTCAGATGGAATTAATCGAATCATTCCAGAAGGAACAAATTTAAAAACAACAAAAATTGTTTCAACAAAAAGAGATGCTAATTTAAATTATGTTGCAGAATCAGTTAAAGACAATTTGAAAAGATTGTTAAAAATTATTCGTATTCAGGAAAAAACTATGCAATTTGTTGATGCTATTTCAGAATATACAAATGTTGATGTTAAGTTGGAAAAAGCAGTTGTTAAATATCAACGTGAAACTCACGAATTAATTTTAGGTGTTAAAGATTTGGAAAATAAAATTTATCAGACTTTAGAAAAAATGAAGGCTATTCGTAGATCAGTTATTGAAGGTAAATATACATCTGTAACTAAATTCTTTAATGACCTAGGAAAAGAATTGGAAGTTATTGTTCAACATCATAAGGCAATTTCTGCTTTGGTAGACGTTGCTAAAAAAACTCATTACTTTAATTTGGACTTATCATCAACTGGCAAATCAAGAAAGCAACATATTAAAACAATTGAACGTCGTATTATTTCTAATACAGTTAAAAATAACACTCTATTAGTTAAAGAACTAACAGAAATGCAGGAGCTATTAAAATTACCGCATATTCAAAAAGAAATTAATAAAGCAGATAATTTCAAATTGCCAAATGCTCGTGATAAACATAATCTTAAAAAAGCAATGCAAATGATTTTCCAAGATCCAGCGTCATCTTTAAATGATCGTATGGCTGTTGAAGAAATTATTGCTGAAGGTTTGGATAATTTTCCAGAGTTATATAAAAATGAACAAGCAGCTGAAGCTTATGTTGAATGATTTAATCAAGATAAACCAGTTGAAGAACATATTACTATTAAAAATGTAAAATATTCACAAGTTAAAAAGTTTTTAATTCTAAATTTATTAACAACTGTAGGAATGCTTCCAGAACATCTATCACGTTACCCACATGAATTTTCAGGGGGTCAACGTCAACGAATTGGAATCGCTCGTGCATTAGTTATGAAACCAAGTTTTATTGTAGCCGATGAACCAATTTCAGCTTTGGACGTATCAATTCGAGCTCAAGTTATGAACTTACTGGCTAAATTCCAAAAAGAGTTTGAGTTAACTTATGTTTTTATTGCTCATGACTTAAGTGTTGTAAGATTTGTTGCTAATAGAATCGCTGTTATTTACCGTGGTGATATTGTTGAATTGGCTGATGCTGATGAGTTGTTCTATAATCCATTACATCCATACACAAAGTCATTGCTAAGTGCAGTTCCATTACCCGATCCTGAGCAAGAAAAAAACAAGATACATTATAAATATGAGCCAGAACTTGAACATGCTGACTATATAACTGATTTCCCTAAATGAGTTGAAGTTGCTAACGGGCATTTTGTTTATGCAAATGAACGTGAACTAAAAAAATATAAAACTGAGTATGCTAAATTTAAAAAAACGCAAAGTAAAAAATAATTAAAAAAGTATTAAAAGAAGGAGATTTATTATGAAAAAATTATTAGTTAGTTTAATGGCTATTACGATTGTTTCATCAGCTTCTACAGCTGTTGTTTCTTGTGGGCCAATTACGAATGCTAAATTGTTGGCTAGAAGTGTTAACACAGAAGTTTTTAGAGGAACTTTTAAATTCCCAATGACTTCTTGATCAACTGGATCAACAATGCAAAACGAAGATGCCATCATTTTATCTCAACTTCAAGATACTTTAATTACTCCAAATGCGTATGACCAATTTGAGGGAAGTTTAGCTCAGTGATGAGGCCATGATGAGAAATCTGTTGAATGATATTTTAACGTTCGTGACGAAGCACAATGAACAGGATTAAAAGATAATAATACTTATGAACAAAAGGGACAAATTGGCGGAAAAGGTTTTTACGATGCTTTTAGATTTGTTCTTAATCCAAGAAATCAGTCAGAAACAACTGGTTCTTGAGCAACAATTATTGCTGAAGGAAATGAAATTGTTGAATTCATTGATAAATTGATCAAAGATTATCCAGAAAATTTTGACAATAATAAACCTAAAGGAGAAGAAACTGCTCCTCAAACAAATGTTCGTGTATCCAAAGCAATTGATTCAGCAATTATGTATTATAATGTTGCTTATGGTAATTGATTAGACGAAGGCAATAATCGTGAAAATGAATGAGCTGGTGAAGAAAAAGCTAGTTTTGATTGAAAAACAACATTTAGTGATTCATCAGGAAAAATTAGTCAACCAATTGTGAACAAGATAATTACTAACTCCCAATTAAATGACAAGGATTACCAAGAGTATGTCATTGAATCTATGATAAAAGGGGGAATCATTAAAGCGTCTCCCGTTATTGACGGTAAAACAGAAAAAACTAAAATTAACGTCGAAGGCTCTGAAGAGGCTGAAGGTTACAACCTGACAATACGCTTACAAAAACCAGCTCCATATTTTGAATCAATAGCAGGATTTTTATCATTAGCTCCTATGCCACCAACATCTGTTAACTATGGTCATAAAAATTCAAGCTATACTTACGGTGAATCATACAAAAATATTTGATCATCTGGGGGATATGTTGTTGATGAATATGGACCAAGTACTGTAATTAGTTTAAAAGCTAATCCATATTACTTTAATAAAGATAAAGCATATATTAAAAAACAAATTTATTCATTTGTCGGAAATGTTGATGTTTCTAAGCCAAGATTGTTTTTTGAAGCAGGAGATGTTAGTGAAGTTGCAATTTCACCAACTGATTTTTCAGGATGAACTAAATATGTTGGTGATGATTTTAATAATCCCGTTTTTGAGGGAGCTCATGATATTAAAAAGCCTAATACAAACTCATTTTTCTTACTATACAACTACAACTATGAAACTGGAAATAGTACAATTGCAGATTCTTCATTAGCCTTGTCTCAAAATTCAGTTAGAGCATATTTGGCTTATTTAATGGAGAGAACTCAACTAGCTAAGTATTATTCTGACGCAATGGATACAAAGGATAATAATGTAGATCAAAGCGGAAACCAAATTTCTAAATTATTAAAGAACATTTACACTGGTTCAGGATTTGCAACTTATAAAAATGAAAATAACGAGACAGTTGACTATACTGATCGCGTGGCCGACCTTTATGTTGACAAAATGAAAGAATCAGCTAATAATGTTCAGCCCGGTATTAGTGAAGATGAAGAAAAATTTAATTTGACTTATAATTTTAGCAAAAATGTAACTGATAGTTATGACGCTTTTAGAAGAAATGACTTGCTAGCCTTAAATGCAATTGAAAAAGCCGATGATGATAAAACCATTGCTCCAAAGTTTAAAGAAATTTTAGTGAAACAGAGCGAAGAGATTCAAGCCGCAGGATCAGTTGAGGCAGCAGTTTCTCAGGGTGCATATACTAAATATGAAGCTACTAAAATTGCTATTTTCCAAGAACAAGTTCGTAAAGATATTAAAAAAGTAACAGGAAATGAAAAGGTTACTTTTAAAATATTAACCAATGGGAATACTAGTTCTACTACAAATAAAGCTATATTAAATATGACAGGTTCATTTAATGCAGTTGCAGGTAATCCAATTGATATTCAAGAAATTAAGTCAACAGATTCAGCTAACTATATAACTTTAAGAACTAAAGGAGCTTATGACTTTATGGTTGGTGGATGAACACCTGATTATAATGATCCCTACAACTTTTTACATACATTAATCTATGGTGGAGAGTATGGAAGTTATCAAAGGTTTTCAAAATATTTTAAATTATCAAATACAAAGCAAAAAGAAGTTAGTTTGGAGCCAACTGAATATTTAACAAAATCTGGTAAGTCTGAATATTTTGAAGAATTAAAAGCAGCATTAGAAACATATACAAATGATGTTCAAGCAGCCGATTTAATTGGTGAATATAAACCACGTTATGATCAATTTGCGCAAGCAGAGTATAATGTGATCTTTAATTCAAATATGATTTTGCCGTTGTATGTCCCAACAGGACCAACAACAATGTACTTATCATATACCAATCCGTTTACTAGAGCAGCCTTTCCTTCTGGAAGTAGTCAATACCGTTTATTTGGTGCAAAAATGACTAAGTCTTTAATGAACAAGGAAGTTTATAAAAAGGAAAAAGAATTATTCGAAGCAAAGGATCCAAAATATGCATCAGCATTGTGAGAATATTCAAAAAATTCTGGAAAATTAGTTAAAAAAGCTTAAGTATATATAAATTAAAAGGCTTTGCCTTTTTTTTATTTTAAGAATTTTAGTATAATTTATTAATAGGCAATAAAAGGAGGCAAAAATGGCAAATAGCAGTTTAAAGCGCAATGATAAAGTAATCGCCCATCATACATTTAACGATGAACGTACAGTTGCATTTAGTGCAATTAAAAAAAAGTATAAGCAAGATTCAATTGCCTGAGTAGTTTCAGGATTAATACTGTTTGTTTTTACTTTATTTTCGTTGGGAAGAATTACTATCATCGGGCAATTTTTTGATGATGTTTTCTTTAATTTCCTTTTTGGATGATTTAAGTATCCCGTTTATTTGCTATTAATGTTAATTGATATTTGCATTTATGCTGGAATTCGCTTTAAATTTAAAAAGCGCTTTTTAGCAATGATTTTGGCAACCGTAATGTTATGCTGTTGGCTAATTTCTTTAATTCTAACAACTAATTTAGCTTACAATCCAATTGAAGATTATCACTTTGACAAAATTTGACAGAGAAATTCATTTTTGGCTGTTTTTGATACTTATTTTACGGAATGAAAAAGTCATTCGATTTTTGAAGCTGGTTTTTATAGTGAAACTTTGGATTGATTTATTAATCCAAAAGGATATTTTAATTTATATTCTGGAGGAGGGATTGCAGGAACTTTACTAACAGGAACTTTCATGTATTTATCAATTCCAGTGTCATATATTTTAATTAGTGTTTTCTTATTTTTAGATATATCATGAATTTTGACTGGTGATCCTATTTATTTACTAAAAAAACCCCAATATCGTAAAGGGAAAGGATTGCGTATTTTGTCACTAAAATCCTTAAACAATCCCAACAAAACTGGAGTTCGCCTTCGAAATTTGGAAGTTACTAAAATCGATGAAGGGACTATAAGTAAGGAAAAACCTGTGCTTATTCATAATGGTTGAAACTCATTAAATGTTTTTGACAAGAATTCTGATATTGAAGCATCAATTATTGAATCTGATTTGACTATTCAATTGCCTTCTTATCATAAACAATCTAAACCTGATTTATTTTTAGAAGAAATTGAAATTGATGATAATTTTGAAAAGTATGATGAAGATCCAACAATTGCTAACTTGACTGAATTGGATAGTATTTTTGAAGATGACGATTTAGGCATGCAAGGTTCATATGCCAAAAATATAATAAGCAACGATTCTAAGAAAGAAATTAACAAACCAAAACTGGAAACCAAATATTTAAGTGATGATGACGAAATTTTAGCTAAGCTAAAAGAGCGACGTTTAGCACGAGAAGCTGCAACTCCAATTGTTGTTGATTCATTTTTAACTAAGACTTATGAAAAAGACCGACTAGTTGCTGAACCAAAACCAGAAGTAATAGTGGATGAACCAAAACAAATAAATAACGAATTGGATGCTATTATTGATTTAGAGTCTACAAAAATAGCAGCTCAAGAGTCAGTAAATGATTTTTTAAGTGATACAGAGTTTTTTGATTCCCTATATACTGAATCAACTTCAACTAAAAATGTTGAAAAGATAACTTCAAGTAAATCTAGTTCCAATTCGATTGAAAAAATAATTGAAGACGTAATTAAAGTTGAAGAGCCCAAAATTGCTAAGGTCATTGAATTACCTGAAATTGAAGATGATAATCTGGAAGCAACAACAATTGAAGAACCAATACTTAATCGTAATTATAAATTGCCATCAAGTGATATTCTTCAGCAAATAGAGCATGACTATGCAAAAGAACGTGCCAATAAAGAAATTGCAGCATTGAAAACTTTAGCAATTAACGAAACTTTTGACCAATTTGGAGTTAAAGCGAAAGTTATTAATACAATTATTGGACCTTCAGTGACAAAGTTTGAAGTTCAACCAGAGCATGGAACTAAGGTTAACAGTATTACCGCTTTGGAGAATGATTTGAAACTTGCTCTGGCGAGCCAAAACATCCGTTTGGAAGCACCAATTCAAGGAAAAAACTTAGTGGGAATTGAGATAGCTAATCAGACATCTGAAATGGTTTCAATGAAAGAAATTATTGAATCAATTCCAAAGGAAAAAGCAAATTCCAAATTGCTATTTGTTTTAGGAAAAAATGTTTTGGGAGAACCCCTAACTGCTGAATTAAATAAAATGCCACATTTACTTGTAGCTGGATCAACTGGTTCTGGAAAATCAGTTATGATTAATACCTTAATTTGTTCAATTTTGTTAAGAGCTAAGCCAAATGAAGTCAAGTTTTTAATGATTGATCCTAAAAAAGTGGAATTATCTGTTTATACAAAAATTCCTCATATGCTAGCGCCCGTTATTTCTGATATGAAACAAGCAGCTAATGCTTTGAAAATGATTGTTTTGGAAATGGAACGTCGTTATGAATTATTCATGGATGAGGGTGTTAGAAATATTGAAGGTTACAATAGTCGAGTAACTGGACGTAGAAAATTGCCATTTTTGGTTGTAATTATTGATGAACTTGCAGATTTAATGATGACAGGTAGTCGCAAAGATGTTGAAGAATCAATTATGAGAATTACGCAAATGGCACGTGCTGCTGGAATTCATTTAATAGTGGCAACACAACGTCCGTCCGTAGATGTTATTACTGGAACTATTAAAACAAATATTCCTACAAGAATTGCTTTTGCAGTAACAACTGGAACTGATTCACGAACAATTTTAGATTCGATTGGAGCTGAAAAATTATTAGGTCGTGGAGATATGTTATTCATGCCACCAGGTTCATCTGAGTTAATTCGCGCTCAGGGAGCGTATATGTCAGATGAAGAAATTGATGATATTGTTGCTCACGCAATTAAAGAACAAACTGTTAGTTATGAAAACTCATTTGATAAACAAAACTTGGCTTCGGGCAGTGCTGCCACAGGCAACGGCGAAGCTGATGATATGTTTGAAGAAGTTAAGGCCTTTGTAATTGAGCAACGTAAAGCATCAACATCGTTAATTCAGAGAAAGTTTAATTTGGGATATAATCGAGCTGCCAATATTATTGATGATTTAGAAGCAAACGGAATTATTGGACCACAAAATGGTTCAAAACCTCGGGAAGTATTAGTTGAAAAATAAAAAAAGATGTTGTCATCTTTTTTGTTTTTTTTAAATGGAATAAAATCTTTAAAAGGGGAAATAAAATGAATTTAGAAGCAAAAATTAAAAATCTCCCTGACAAACCAGGCTGCTATATATACTACAACAAGGAAAATCAAGTTATTTATGTTGGTAAAGCAAAGCGATTAAAACGCAGAGTTGCTTCATATTTTAATCGAGCACATAATATAAAAACGACTCGACTAGTTCGAGAAATTACTAACCTTGATTACTTTGTAGTTAATAATGAAAAAGAGGCTTTGGTTTTAGAAGAAAATTTAATTAAAAAATATCGACCACGATTTAATGTTTTATTAAACGATGATAAAAGTTATCCATATATTATTATTACTAATGAATCTGATCCACAATATAAGTATATTCGTAAGTATGATAAAAAAGCATTGCGAAGCTACGGACCATTACCTCAAGGTTCAAACGCTCGAGAAATTTTGATTACACTAAAACGCTTGTTTCCATTACGTCGCTGTAAAGGAAACCTAAATAAACCGTGTTTATATTATCATATAAATCAGTGTTCAGGAGCTTGTTTCAAAGTTGTTGATTATAGTTATTATCAGCACCAAATTAGAAAAGTAGATAAATTTTTTAAAGGTGATGTGAAAGAAGTTGAAAATAGTCTAAAGCAAAAGATGCAAGCTGCTGCTGACAATTTGCAATTTGAAGAAGCTCAAAGAATTAAAGAACAACTTAATAGTTTGAATTTTATTACAACTAAACAAACTGTTGAACTAAGAGATGATAAAAATCGTGATGTGATTACTTACTTAATTGATGATGATAAAATTGTTTTTGTTACATTATTCTATCGTCTTGGAAAACTACTGTTTAAAGATGAACACATTCAAGACTATTATGAACAAGATACAAGTGAATTATTATCAAACTATATTAATCAAATTTATGATCGAAATATGCTGCCTAACCAAATTATCATTCCACAGGAAATGGATTTTGAAAATCTAAGAGAAAATATTAAAAGCATTAGTACTCATCCTTTAGCAAATATTGAAAAGACATTATTGGAATTGGCTGAAAATAATGCTAAAGAGACAATGATTAAAACAAAACTTAATTCGCAATCATTTGCAAATAATGAAGTGCTGCTTCTTGAAGAACTTCAAAGTATTTTAGGACTTGAAAAATATCCTTATCATATTGAAATGTTTGACATATCAAACATTGGAAATGAATTTGTAACTGGAAGTTGTGTTGTTTACAAAGATGGCAAGCCTTCACGCAATGATTTTAGAAAGTATAATATTGAAATCGAACAACCTTCAGACTATGAGCGTTTAAAAAATATGATTTACCGTCGTTATCAAAAAGCACTAGTTGAAAAACGAGATTTTCCTGACTTAATTATTATGGATGGTGGAATAATTCAAGTTCATGCCGCCAAAGAACAGATAGAACTACTAAACTTGAAAATTCCAGTAATTGGCTTAGTTAAAGATAACTATCATAAAACTGAATATTTGCTTGATACTGATGAAAATAAAATAGTTATTAAATCAAATGTAAAGTTATATAATTTTTTGGCATCAATTCAACTTCGAGTTGATGAATATGCCAAATCAGGATTTAGAAAAAAACAAAATACATCTTTTTTAAGAAGTGAGTTTGAATCTATTCCAGGAATGGGTAAAAAACGCCTTCAGGAGCTATTCAAAGGCTTTAACACGATTTCAGATATGAAAGCTGCAACATCTGAAGAATTGAATAAAGTTCTCAAAAATAAAAAGCTAACTAGCCAGCTTATGGATTATCTACAAAATAGGGAATTATAGTATAGAATATAAGAGCAACTTATTATATAATTGATATGTTAAAAATATCATGTGAGGGAGATTAAAATGGCAAAAGAAATTATCTTAACCAAAGAAGGTTTACAAGAAAAACGCAATGAGTTGAAACACTTAATTGAAGTTGTAAGACCAGAAGTTATTGAAGAATTGGTAGAGGCACGTAATCAAGGAGATTTATCAGAAAACGCTGATTATGATGCTGCCCGTAATAGACAAGCAGAAGTTGAAGCAAAAATTAAAGAAATTGAAGCAATGATTAGCCAAGCAAAAGTTATTGATGCGAATAATGGAGCTAAAGGTGAAGTTAAAATTGGTTCAACTGTAACTTATGTTTCAACTATTGCAAACGAAGAAAAAACAATAACAATAGTGGGAGCTATTGAAGCTGACCCATTTGAAAATTTAATTTCAAACGAATCTCCAATTGCTAAAGCAATGTTAGGTCAAAAAGAAGGAACAACTGTAGAAATTAAAGAAGTTTCTAAACCATATAAAATTACAATTAAAAAAGTTAAATAATTATTACCCATTTTTGTATGGGTTTTTATTTATAAAGAAAGGGAGCATTATGAAAGTACAACAAACTTTTAAAAATAATTGACCAACTATTTATCTCGTTGGTACACCGATTGGTAATCTAAATGATATGAGTAATAGAGCAATTAAAATTTTAAATGAAGTTGATATTATCGCTTGTGAAGATACTCGCAATACTCAAGTTTTACTTAAAAAATTTAACATTAAAAAGAAGCTAATTTCTTTGCATATGCACAATGAAACGGAACGGATTAAAGAAATTAATCAAGCCTTAAGTGATGGTAAAAATATTGCTATTGTTTCTGATGCAGGAGCCCCAGTTATTTCTGATCCTGGAGCAGCATTTATCAATGGAATCAATCAGACAAATACTCAATTCAATGTTACAGCTGTTAACGTAGGCCCAGCATATATTCATGCAATTGTGGCTGCCGGATTCACTAATAAGCAAAATTATTTCCATGGGTTTATTGAGCATAAAACCGAGCAAACTAAAAAAGAGGAATTAATTTCAATTATCAATAAATATAATAATGAAGCAATTGTCAGTTTTTATGAATCTGTGCATAGAATTAAATCAACAGTTGCCCTGTTAGTAGAAATTTTAGACAAAGAACAAAAAATTTTAGTTGCCAGAGAACTAACAAAAATAAATGAAGAGTTTATTTTTGGTTCTACATTGGAAGTTGCCAAGTTTGTTGCTTCAGAAAGTTTCATTGAAAAGGGTGAATTTGTAATCGTAGTTGATCAGTTTAGTAATTGCAAAACTGACTTAACAGATCAAGAATTGGCTGATGAAGTTGCAAGCTATTTGGCAAAGGGTTTTAAACTTAAGCAGGCAAGTGAAGTAGTTGCAAATTTGTACAATAAGAAAAAAAATGAGGTTTATAAAATTTATTTAGACTTTTACAAATAATTGCTAATACTTTAGGGGTGAAACAATGAAAAAAATGTCAGCAGCAGTAATGAAACAAACTGAAGGAGGCGCTGTTAGTGGGGCTTTTTTAGCAGGATTGGGAAAGCTTATTACAGCTTCGACATTAGTGGTTAGTGAAATTGTGGGAACTTTAGTAGGAATTAATGTTATAAATAATCATCCAAATAAGGGAAGTTTTAAAGTAGGTTCAGTTAGTGGTTCTTGAGATGACACAACAAAACTTAAAAACTTGGACAGCATATTTTTAAGCGATGATTATCAAGCCAACAACGAAGTAGAAACTTTTCAGCAAAATTCACTAGCAACAGAAAACTCTGAGCTTTATGACTTTACTTAATTAAACTCAAAACTTTTGAGCTTTTGTATTGAAATAGATTAACAATTTATAGTATTATATATATGTTGAAAAATAAAGTTTCAACCGCTCTTAAAAGCATGTCTTCAAGAAGATATATTTCTCACATGCAAAGGCGAGTCTAGACTGGAGGAATTATATATGTTCGCAATCATTAAAACTGGTGGTAAACAAATTAAGGTAGAATCAGGACAAGAAATCTATATCGAGTTAATTGGCGGAGAAGCTAATGATAAAGTTGTCTTTGACGAAGTCTTAATGGTAGATGGTAAATTTGGAACTCCTTTTGTTGAAGGAGCAACAGTTACTGGTACAATTGTAAAACACGGAAAAGGTAAAAAAATTCGTGTAGTTAGATATCACCCAAAGAAAAATGTTAATAAAGTGTATGGTCATAGACAACCTTTTACAAAAGTTGTTATTGATAACATTTCAGTAGGAACTGCAGAATCAAAAGCAGCTAAGTAACATTTATGGTTAAAATTAATTTAAAAGTTATAAACAACAAAATTGAAAAAATTCAAATCTCTGGTCATGCAAATGCTGGAAACTACGGCAGTGATTTAGTTTGTGCCGCAATTACAGGAATTGTTAGTGGAGCTATGAATGCTTTTGATATAAATCACAAAACAGATGTTGAAATGCAAGTTTTGGAGAATGAAATTATTATTAAAGTGATTAACTTGAATAATGTAGAGCTTCAAACAATGTTAAAAATGTTGCAAATACAATTAGACACGATTGCTATTCAATATCCAAAAAATGTAGAATTGAAGGAGGTACGTTAATTATGCGTTTCTTATTAGGATTACAGTTCTTCGCCTCTAAAAAAGGAGTAGGATCAACTAAAAACGGTAGAGATTCAGAATCAAAACGTTTAGGAGCTAAAAAAGCTGACGGTCAATTCGCTAATGCTGGATCAATTATCTTTAGACAAAGAGGTACAAAAATTCACCCTGGACAAAATGTTGGACGTGGTGGAGATGATACATTATTTGCGTTAGTTTCAGGTATCGTTAAATACGAAAAATTTGGAAAAAACCGCACAAGAGCAATTGTAATTGCTCAAGAGGCTAAATAGTTTTAAAAAACTGGCAATTTGCCAGTTTTTTATTTTAAAGTCTTTAAAAAATTTATGACGCCATCAAGTTCGCAAGTATCAGTAATTGCATAAGCAAGTTCTTTTAACTCATCAATTGCATTGCCGACAGCAATTGAATACTTATGATTTCTAAATACTGGTAAATCATTTTTCTGGTCTCCAAAAAACAAAACATTATCTAATGTAATATTTTCATTATGCTCAGCGTTGATTAATTCAATCAGCTTCAAAATTCCCGTAAACTTATCATGTCCAGGAACAATTAAATCAGCCCCAGTTTCAATTCATGACATTGCTTGAAAATTATTTTCACCAATTTCAAGAGATATTTCACTAATCAAGTTATTAAATTCTTGAATATTCTGATTATTTGATCGAAAAACAATTTTTGGTGATGTTAAAGTTTTTAAAACCTCTTTTGTCAATAGACAATAATTATTAGCATCGTTCAAGCCATTTCGACGATGATTTGAAATATCAACATCCCTTTGATGAGAATAGTAAATTGTTTTCAAACCTGAATCAGTGAGGTTGAAGTGAACATTAGCCTTTTCTAAAATCTTCACAGTTTTTATAACAATATCGTTATCAAAAAATCCTTCAACAAAAGCCTCTTGAGTCACAAAATTATAAATAACTGTTCCACTGTTGCCTAAAAAATATTTGGTATACTGATTAGGTTCGGGACTAATTGAATCAATAACTCATTGTACCATGAAGGGCAAATTCCCTGTGTTTAAAACAAAATAAATTTTTTCACTTGCTAACTTGGATAAATATTGCTGAGTGTTTAAGCTTAGCGATTTACTATTTAATGGCAAAATTGCTCCATCCAAGTCAGTTACTATTAATTTTATGTGGCTGTTGTTTATTTTCATAGAAACCTTCTTTAAGTTTAATTATAGAATATAAAAAAACCTATAATGCCTTTTTGAAAAATATTTGAATTAAAATATATGATATATTACAACTAAAGGTAAAAGGTATGACTATGGAAAACTTTGTTATTATAATTGGAATTTTTTTAACTGCATTTATTGCTTTAGCAATTGGAACAGTTATTTTAATGAAAAAAAACAAGATTCGCTCGATTGAAAAACAAGATTTGACCGCAGAAATTAACTATTTTGAGAACAATAAAAAAATATGATTGTTTAATACAAAAACGACCGTTATGATTGATACTTATAAATTTAGCGAAGTTTTTGATCAGTTTCCTTTTTTAAGTGACTTTCAGGAAAGTAAAGCTATGATGCTTAAAAAACGTGGAGCTTCGTCTACTAAAATTGACAAAGTTGTTGATGATCTATTAACTCATCAGTCTGTAATTTTAAGACAATTTCAAAAAAGCTCAAGCAAACTTTTAAAAGGATTTGATAAGACAAAATTGAAATATAATTATCAAAATGCCAACTACTTATTGAAATTCTATAATATCTTTTTGAACTGCTACAAAGAACAAATAGTCAAAAATTTTGTAAATAAAATTATGGTCGTAGAATTAAATGAGGTTTTTAAAAATATTAGCATTAGCTATGATAAGCAAGAAATTATTGACAAAAATCTAATTCGTATTGAAAAAGTTTTAAATGAGGCTGTTGATACTATTCTTAAAAAACTGTATGAAGACCTTTCTATTACTGAAGAACAATTTGTTTATACAAAAGATTCAGATGAGCCTATCAATAATAACAGTAGTGCAGAAACTTATGGTAAAAACTTTGATCAATTTGAGTTAGCTTATCAAGTACTGGGAACTACTAGTGATATTGATGATGTAGAACTTAAAAAAGCTTATCGTAAATTGGCAATGAAATATCACCCTGATAAAAATTCTGATGCAGAGGCTAATGAGTTTATGAGTAAAATTAATCAAGCCTATGAGCTAATTTTAAAAATTCGAAACTTAAAATAATTTTTTAAGTTATTTTAATAATAATTTAATCCAAGTATATAGTATATTTAATAAAATAAATAAGGAGAAATATATGATAATTGATAATAAAAAATTGCTAGAAGTGTACTTTCCAGAAGCTTATGAACAAACAAAAAAAATATTGCAAATACCATCTTTTAAAACTGAAGCATTACCAAATGCTCCATTTGGAAAAGGAACAAAAGATGTTCTAGACTACACAATAAAACTTGCCAAAGAATTGGGATTTGATGCGCATCAAGATAAAGAAAATCGTTATGGGTTTTTAGATTATGGTAATGGAGAAAAATTATTTGTAATATTATGTCATTTAGATGTAGTCCCTCCAGGAAATATGAGTGAATGAGTGACTGATCCATTTAAGCCAATTGAACAAGACGGAAAGTTAATTGGTCGTGGTTCTTTTGACGATAAGGGTCCAACAATGATGAATCTTTATGCTCTGAAATATTTAAAAGATCATGGTTTTAAATCTGAGAAATATAAAATTAGAATGATTTTTGGATTGACAGAAGAAACAACATGAGAAAGTATTCGTGCTTATATTGAAGATTATGGAATTGCTGATGCTGGTTATGTTCCTGATGGTGAATTTCCAGTAGTTTATGCTGAAAAGTGAATTGTAGATGCCGACATTGTTTCAACACATCCAGCTGAATTTGAAATTAAAGGTGGTTCTGCTTATAATGTTATTTGTGATTTAGTAACTTATAAGGGGCCAAAAATTAATGAAATTCAAAATTACTTGTCTAACCAAAATATTCGTACTTCCTTGAATGGATATCATGAATTAGTAGTTCAAGGGGCAGCTGGTCATGGAAGCTTACCATGAGTTGGAGTTAATGCAGCGACTTGATTAGCAAAAGCCATGTTTGAAGTAGGAATTAATCATCCGACAACAGATTTTTTAGCAAAAGAAGTTCATACCAATTACAATGCGACTCGAATCTTTCAAGGAATTAGTGATGAAACTGGTGATTTAACTCAAAATTTGGGAATCATTGAAATAAAAAATGGAAAACAGCGCTTGGCTTTTAATTATCGTGTTCCAGTATTCACTAAACCGAAAGAAAAATTTATTCCGCAATTAACTAAGTTCTTAAAGGAAAACTATAATTTGGGAATAGAAATTATCGGAATTGAAGATAGCGTTTATGTGCCAAAAGATTCTGATTTGATTAAAAAACTAATGAAGGTTTATCAAGAAGTAACGGGAGACATGGTTTCACAACCGTTAGCTATTGGTGGTGGAACTTATGCTAAATCAATGCCAAATATTGTTGCTTTTGGAGCTGAATTTGATATTGAAAAATCAACAATGCATGCTTATAATGAATATGTGAAAATTGATGATTTGAAAAAAATGTTAGAAATTTATACAAAAGCAATTACATTATTAACAGAATAGATTTAAAAAGCGGTTGCCCGCTTTTTATTTGTTTAATTCAATAGCGAAGACATATCCAAAACATTCATAAATATTATTAAAACTATTTTGTATTTGGACTTTTTTTGTTAAACTTATTAAGTTGATATATGTTTAGAAAATGTATTCAATCACAAATAAGAATTCAATAGCCTAGTGCCTCAATTTATTAATCAAAGAGGTGGTATATTGTTCGAATTATTTGGAAGTATAACGAATAAAGAAAAGGAGACCATCATTATGGCAAAAGAATTAACTAGAGAAGAATTATGAGAAGCGGGAGTTCAATACGGACATCAAACTAAACGTTGAAATCCTAAAATGGCACCATATATTTATGGAACAAAAAATAAAAATCATATTATTGATTTGCAAAAAACTATGGCTCAGCTAGAAGAAGCAAGAAACTTGATTACTGCAATTGGACAAAAAGGAGATAAAGTTTTATTTGTCGGAACTAAACGTTCAGCAAAAAATGCTGTTAAAGAAGCGGCATTAAGATCAGGAAACTTTTTTGTAAACCAAAGATGATTAGGGGGAACTCTAACAAACTTGAAAACAATTTTAGTAAGAATTAAGGCGTTATGAAAAATTGAAGAAGAAGAAAAAAATGGTAAATTGGCTTTAAGAACTAAAAAAGAGCAAATTTTAATTTTGAAAGAAAAAGCTAAATTAGAAAAAACTCTAGGTGGAATTAAACAAATGAACAAGTTGCCTGCAGCATTGATTGTAGTTGACCCAAAAACAGATGAAATTGCTGTTAAAGAGGCAAGAAAATTAGGAATTCCAGTAATTGCTTTATGTGATACAAACGTTGATCCTGATATGGTTGATTTAGTGATTCCAGCAAATGATGATTTGCAAGAATCAGTTAATATATTAATTAATCATTTGGTTGATGTTTATGCTGATGCAGCAGGAATCAAAATGGCACCTTCAGTTTTAAAAACTGTAGCACCAAAAAAAGAATATAACACTGAAAACAGAAATACATCATGAGCTTCAAAAAATGCAGCTCCAAAAACAAGTTCAGTAACAGAAAATAAATAGATACAAAAATATAAGAGGAGGAAAAAATATGGCAGTAGATGCAAAATTAATTAAAGAGCTGCGTGAAATTACTCAAGCAGGAATGATGGATTGTAAAAAAGCTTTGGAGGCTTCAAATAATAATGTTGATGATGCAATCGTTTGATTAAGAGAAAATGGTTTAGCGAAAGCAGCTAAAAAATCAGATCGTATTGCAGCTGAGGGAGTTACATTGGCAAAACAAAATGATGCAGCAGCAGTTATTATTGAAGTTAACTCTGAAACTGATTTTGTTGCTCAAAATGCAGCATTCTTAGCGATTATTGATGAGGTGGCTACTTCATTATTAACATCAAAAACAACAAATTTGGAAGAAGGTTTAGAAGTTAAAACTTCAACTGGAGAAACAATTAAAGAAGTGTTGGTAAACGCAACAGCAACAATTGGAGAAAAAATTGAACTAAGAAGATTTGTATTAATTCAAAAAACTTCTGATACGACTATTTCCTTATATAATCATGCAAACAAAAGAGTATCTGTATTATTGGAATTTGCTGGAAATATTGATTCAGCTGATGCATACAATGTTTCAATGCACGTTGCAGCAATGGCACCAAAATATAAAACAATGAGTGAAATTCCTGCAGATTTTAAGGAATCAGAAATGCATATTATTAAAGAAAATGCAAAAGAAGATCCTAAATTGCAGGGAAAACCAGCAAATATTATTGAAAATATTTTGAACGGAAAATTATCAAAACGTTTGGCAGAAATTTCGTTGGAAGATCAAGCATTTGTAGTTGATGAAAGTTTTAAAGTTGGGCAATTTATTAGTTCTAAAAAAGTATCTTTAAAAGAAATGGTTAGATTTGAAGTTGGAGAAGGAATCGAAAAAGTTGTTACTGATTTCGCAAGCGAAGTAGCAGCTCAAGTAGCAGGTAACTAATTATGATTCAATTCTTATCTAATACATGAGTTAATGGAAGTAACCAGCTAGGAAAAGATGGACAAGTAAACACACAAATTTTAATTTTGGGAGTAATTGTTCTAGTAGTATCATTAATTTTGAGTTTAACATTTAGCAAATATTTATATGATTTTAAAAAAAATGATTCGAAGCATAAAATTTATGGTATCAACTTTATAATTATATTTGCTGTATTAAATGCTATTGCAATTTTTTCTGGCATTTTGGGAATGATTTTATTTTCAAATGCAAAGTCAATTTTTGGAGCAAATTCAAATATCGACAATGGAGCTAATGTGGCTTTTGCAGTAATTGTAACAATTTTAGCAATTGGATTTGCAGTAATTATTGGTTCATCTGTTTTATTGTGATTTGGAATTTATAAATTTGGAATTGCTTTGGATAAAGAAAAGGTTTTGTTTATTGGAGAAAAAATATTGTATTCAAAGATTACAAAAATTATTGATGACAAGGGAAAAATTTATATTAATTATTTACAAGGAATAAGAACAAACAAACGTTTCAAACTTTCAAAAAGTTCAGTTATGGGACAATGATTTATTCAAAATGTTTTAGTTACAGGTCATTCAATTGAAAAAATGAATGCGGATGAATATTTTAAGAATATGAATGTATTGGCAAAAAAAGAATTAGAAGAAAAACAAAGTCAAAAAGCTAAGGAAAAAAAATAATATCTCATAGGGTATTATTTTTTTATTTTTTATTCATATATTGGAGTTTTGTATATTAAATTAGTATAATAAATTAGATAGTGTTTAGAAATTAGGGGTATGTAATGAATTTAAAGTATAAAACGGCGCTTTTAAAACTTAGTGGAGAAGCTTTAAAAGGGGAAAGCGAAATTTATGACAAAAATTCTCTGGAAACAGTTGCTAAACAAATTGTAAAACTGGCACAGGAAGGTGCAAGATTGGGAATTGTCATTGGTGGAGGAAATATTTGACGAGGAAACTTGGGAGCAAATATTAACATGCCCCAAATTAATGCGGACTATATGGGAATGCTAGCAACTGTTATGAATGGTTTGGCATTAGAGTCAACTATTAAGCAGTTGGGCTATGATAAAGTATCTGTTTATTCATCGTTGCCAATTAAGACAGTTACTGAAGATTATAATTTTAAAACTGCACGTACAAAAATGAGTGAAGGTTATATTGCAATTTTTGTTGGTGGAACAGGTTTTTCTTATTTCACAACTGATACTAGTGCAACAATTCGAGCAATTGAAATTGATGCTGATGTAATTTTGATGGCTAAAAATGGTGTTGCTGGAGTATATGATAAAGATCCCAAAGCGCATTCTGACGCAAAATTTTTTTCACATTTAACCCATGAAGAGTTGGCTCAAAAACAATTACGAGTAATGGATTTAACAGCAGCAACATTAGCTCGTGATGCTAACTTAAAAATTGAAGTATTTGACATGCAAGGTGAAGATAATATTATTAAAGTTATGCATGGGGAATTAGTTTCAACTATAATTGAATAAAAAATAAAAAGAAGAGGTAATGACTATGGATGAAATACTATTAATTGCTGAAGATAGCATGCAAAATACGATTTTGGCATGAAAAGACTATATGACTAAAATTAGAACGGGAAGAGCCAGCGTAGCGATGATAGATAAAGTAATGGTTAACTTTTATGGAACGCCAACACCAATTATTCAAACATCACAAATTTCAGTTCCTGAACCACAACAATTATTAATCAAGCCATATGACCGATCACAAATACCTGAGGTATTAAATGGAATTAATAAAGCAGATTTGGGTGTTAATCCAATTGCTGATGCTGAGGTTATTCGCATTAATATTCCAGCATTAACTGAAGAAATTCGTAGAGACTTAGTTAAAAAAATGACTAAGGAGTTGGAAACTTTTAAAGTAAGAATTAGAAATGCTCGTCGCGATGGCATTGATGCAGCTAAAAAAAATAAGGAAATTTCTGAGGATCTTGTTAAGGGAATGGAAAAAGACATTCAAGTATTAACAGATAAATATATTAAACAGCTTGATGATCTTGCAAAAACAAAAGAAAAAGAATTAATGACAATATAAAAAAGAATGGAGTCTAAAAACTTATGAAGTATCAGATTGGAGATAAAATTATTTTTAATGATGAAGATCTAACAATTACTAAATTGGGAGAATTTTATCATGAAAATAATGTTAATAACACTGACCAATTTTTGTTAACAACTAATTCTGAAGGAAATCAAGTTATTGTTTATATCAAAGACTTGGAAGAACAAGATAAGGAATATTTTGCTGAAATTACCGACATTTTAGTAGAATCAGAAAAAGTTTCTATTAGAGTTGAAAAAGATATTGAAAAAGCTAAAGTAACTTTTATTCCTCAGCCAAATGCATATGCTAATGCACACGAATATGAAGGATTCTTAGCGGTTTCAGCACTTCAAAAAAATAAAGTATATCAAGTTAATAAAACTAGAAGAATTAAGCAAACTTTGGCAGTTAGAAATAGTTCCAAAGTATTGCCTATGCTAGTAAAAGAAACAAAAGAAGTTGTTGCTCAATCAGTACTTCCAAGAATTGGACAAGTTACTTCTAATACCAAATACGTATTAGAATTTAATCAAACAACTAATATTTGGAATAGTAAAAAAGTTGATTTGGAAACATTTGAATCACTTCAGGTAACTGAAAATGAATATAAAGAAAAAAATGCAAAAAATATTGTTATAAATAGTAAATGTGGAAACATGAAAATTAGCTACAAAGAAAAATGACGCAAAGCTCCTATATGCAAATATCATTCAGAAAATTTTGAACCAAAATCTGGTCTTGCAACTATTAAAATGAAGCGAGCAAAGGCTACGCTATCAATTCGACAAAGCGAGAGAAATTTTTATGATGAAAAAACTAAAACTGTTGTTTTAGAGCCAAAAAATAGCAAGGAACAATCTCAGTTTATGTTATTGGCGAAGTTTATTAAAACTAAGCAACAATTTGCACATATGTTAGCTATTTTGGCGATTTCATTAGTACTATTGTTTGCAGCTTATATTGCATTAAAAGTCGGAAACTACATGCTAGCAAATGGTCAATTTAACTGAGAATTCATTTTTGGAGTTGATGGCATATTTTTAATAAAATTGGCACAGGAAAGTTCTTGAAATGAATGATTTGATTTTAGTTTAAATATTTTATTGATAATAATTTTGGCAGGACTTACTGTTTATATTTTTATTGAAGCAACAAGAATTTCATGAGAAGCACAAAGACAAGCAGAATTGATTAATAATTTAAACAAAATAGTAAATTATTAGATCATATGGGAAATAAACATTGGGTAACCAATGTTTTTATATTAAAATAAAGATAAACATATTAAGTATGTCGGGGGTAAAAATGAAAAATATTATAAATATTTTTAAAGAGGATTTAGAAAAAATTGTACTGGAATTGGTAATTGATGTAGAGCCAACTGTTGAAATTAACAAGACAGGAATTCAAAGTGATTTTTCAACAACTCTTGCTTTAATGGGAGCTAAAAAAATAGGGAAAAATCCAAAAGAGTTGGCCGAACTAATTAAAGAAAAATTGTTGGCTGTGAACAATTACGATGAAGTCGAAGTTGCTGGGCCTGGCTTTATTAATGTAAAAATGAAAAAAAAATTATTAAGCTCTGTAATACAGAAAATTTCAGCAGAAAAAAGTACCTACGGTGTTCAACCTCGACGCAACCAGATTATTAATATTGAATACGTTTCAGCTAATCCAACTGGATTTTTACATGTTGGTCATGCTCGCAATGCTGTCAATGGATCAGTTTTAGAAGAAATTTTTAAAGCAGATGGATATGAAGTTCAAACCGAATATTATGTAAATGACGCTGGAAATCAAATTAATATTTTGGCAGTTACTGTTTTTGTTCATTATCTAAATTTATTAGGAATCAATGCTGTTAAACCAGAAAACTCATATGGTGGAGATATGTATGATGAAGTTGCTGGATATTTAATAGATGAATTTGGAGATAAGTTTAAAACTGTGACTTTTTCAGATGCAATGATTAATAATCAAGAAGTCCATCAAATTTTTAGAAAGAAATCAGTTGATCATTTTTCATATCTTATTAAGCAACAACTTAAGGACTTTGGAGTAGTAATCGAACATTGATCAAGTGAACAAGCAATGTACGATGAAAAGGAAATTGATAAAATGCTAGAATTATATCAAGGTTTGGGAGCTACGTATAAAAAAGACAATGCCCTATGATTACGTACTACTGATTTTGGTGATGACAAAGATCGTGTCTTAGTTAAATCAGATGGAACTTATACTTACATTGTTCCTGATTTAGCTACTCATCATATTAGAATTCAAAGAACAAAAGCTGATAAGCTGATCAACGTATGAGGTGGAGATCACCATGGTTACATTCAACGTATGCGTGCAGGGTTAGCTTTATTAGGACATGACCCCAAAATTTTAGAAATTGAAATGGTTCAGATGGTGCGTTTAATTAAAGATGGTGCAGAATATAAAATGTCAAAACGTAAGGGGACTGCTGTTTGACTAGTTGATATTCAAGAAATGGTAGGAAAAGATGGACTGCGCTATATGTTAGCTTCAAAAGCATCGAGCTCACATATGGATTTGGACTTGGATTTAATTCAACAAAAAAATGCATCAAATCCAATTTATTATGCTCAGTATGCAACAGCGCGTTGCAACTCAATTTTGAAGCAGGCAAGAGAAAAAGAAATTACAGTAAATATTGAGAATTCAGAATTGCTGTCAACTCCAAAAGAAGCTGAACTAATAGTTACTTTGGATAATTTTGGAGAGGTTATTAAATCTGCTTCAAAAAATCGAGCTCCGCAAATAATTTGTGAATATATTCAATCTATAGCAAAACAATTTCATTCTTATTATTCAGATACTAAAATTATTGATGAAAATAATATTTTATTATCAAGCGTTCGTTTAGGTTTGGTAGCTGCTGTTTTGCAAGTATTAACTAATGCTTTTAACTTAATTGGAATTGAAGTATTAGAAAAAATGTAAATAACGAAAGGAAAACCTATGCCTAAAAATTGAGACTTATTTATCTTAAATCCAATTCTTATAATCCTAAGCTTTGTGACAATTTGGTTTATTTGAAAAAAAGAAAATGAATCAAAAAAATGATTATATTTTTTTATTGAGACTATTTTAATATGAACTGTTAATGGTTTTCTAGTAAAAATGGGCGTTTTAAGACTGGGAATTACTAATTCTTATTCTAGTCCAGCTGCAATTACATTATCTCTTTTTGGAGTTTCATCTATTTTTACCATTTTATTGAAACCATTAGCGACTTGGCTTACAGGAATTATTAAGCATCGCCGCTATTGAATTTGGGGATCAATGCTAAGTAGTTTTATCGCACTAATTTTATTTTTGGTTTCCAGCAATAATTTAAAGAATGCTTCTGCATTGCTAATATTTGGTTCAATAATGCTAGGAATATCATTGGCTGCTCAATCACTATATTTCTTATATATGAACGAGCAAAAATATTATAGAATTTTTCCAATTAAGGCAACTTTTAGAGCAGCATTCTTAATAGTTATTGGAACATTTTTTGGAACATACATTTTTAATTTAGCAAATGTTTTTCAGGGTTTAGCATTAGGAAATAATGATACAGCTAGTTATTGATGAGCTGGAAGCATATGTATAATATTTTTAATATTAGCTTTTGGTTTAAGTTTTATGAATAAGGAAAAAACAGTTTTTGTAAAAAGTTTTGACTTTGATGTGAAAGAAAAATTGGAGCCATATAGTACTAAGGTTTTGGTTCTTTTAATGTTCACAACATTATTTTTGGGATTAATTTATGGACTAATTCAATCACCGATATTTGAATTTTATATTGTTGCTAAGGCGCGAGCCGAAGGAGCAAGTTCAGCAGCATCATTAAGTTTTGTAAGAAAGTATCGTGACTTTTTTATTATCGGGCAATTGATGTTGGGATACTTACTATATTTTAAGTTGATTAAAAAAATTGGGTATCGTCAAAGCATTATTGGACTATTAGTAATCTTAGCTGTTTTGGCTTTCTTAATGACTTTAATACGCAGCCACTACTTTTTGATTTTTGTATCTTTTGCGACGGGACTAATTTTTTTTGAGTTATTTTATATTTGATTTGGATTAGCAATAATGTGAAATTATCGAACAGAAAAAATCCCCGTAACAGGACTTGTAGGTGCAACAACAGTTTTAGGAGCGTTTATTCCAAATTTTATTTTAAGTATTTGTCAAATTTCTGGAGTAGGCTTTTTTCAGACTTATAATAGTTTAGAGTTTTTAGCCAGCATTGAAGATGTCTCAGATATTTTAATCATTTTAACAAGAGCAGTTATTTTAATTTCTTCAATTATTTTTGCCCTAATTCTAGGCTATTTAACATTTTTAACTTTCACAATAAATCGAATATTAGTTGAGTACATAAATGTTGAAGAAATTCATTCAAAACTTGTGAGTATTGAAAAAAGAAATATTGCCAATAAAATTAAAACAAGAATGTCAATTAACTAAAAGGAGCCAATATGTTCAAAATAGAATTTCAAAAAAAACTTGGCAGTTTTGCCAATATTGCAACAACTGAAATTAATGACAAAGTGGGAAGAGATTTTTTAAAGTTTCTGATTATTTCTGAAAATTTAAAAATTTCAAATGAGCTATTTGAAAAAATGATTTTAAGTATGAAGATTGTAGCCGCATATAATAATCATCAATTTGTTAGACAATCAGATTTATTTGCTATTTTAGAATTGCAACAAAATGAAATTGCAAATTTAAATGAAATCTTTGAAAAAGCTTTAAAAGCGACAATGTTTAGAGAGTTATATATTTATTTGGAGGCAAACATTAAATTTAAGGAACAAGCAGCAAACGACTTTGAAAATGACATAATCACTTTAAATCAAATTAAAGAAGCACAAATTTTATCAAAATGGACTTCAAATAAAATTGAAGAACTAGAGAGTACAATAGAATTAGTAACTCAAGGTGAACAGCTGACTAATACTTTAACTGGCGAATGAGCAAGCGAGTTTTACCGAAACTGCATCAAGGAAATTACAACTATGATGAGATGACATTTAGTTGGATTTGAAATAATCAAAAATTTTAATAAAAAGTAAGTTTTTAGATTATTTTTTGAGTATATTTATATAATATAAGGAGAATGAAAATATGAATATTATTAAAAGAGCATTATCAACATTACTAAACGGATTTTTAGCTGGAATAACTTTTGGTATTTTACCTTTGGTTTTATGACTAGTAGATAAGCCACTAGTTGGACAAATGTTATTAAATACCCCTGATACAAAAGGTCAGACAAATAGACTTGTTTATGGATTAATTTGAATTTTATTATGTTTAACATTAGTAGGATTTATTGTTGCTGCTGTTTGATGTGTTTTAGGTAAGGAACCTTTGGCATTGCAAATTACTAACATTATTGTCAAATAATTTTTTAAACTAATTTAGTGCCCTTTATGGGTGCTTTTTATTTTATAATTATTAATGATTGCAAAAACTTGCGAAAGGAAAATATGGATAAAGAGCAACTAAAAATAAATATTCAAAAGCTAAAAAAAGTAGCGACATATTTAAAGCAAGCTGATAAGATTGATGATAAAATTGCAGAAATTGTCCAAGTAATGATCAAAATTATTGATCAAACTATTATTTATGATAATTCACTAATTTTTGTAATGAATGCTCATTTAAAAAAAACTAGTAGAGTTTTAGAACTTGATATTAATAGAGTTAAAGATGAAACTTTTGGCATTAAGCAAATACACGAGACCTTATTTTTAATTAAAACCATAATTGCAATATTACTGACTAAATTTAATATTTTTGATTTCTATATTTACTCTGAAATTAAGGCATCGCTTTTTTTCTATATCAATTTAAGTTTGAAAGAGAAATTTTATGACTCGCGCAATGTTTTTTTTACAATTAATGAACCTGAATATCATTTACAAAATCAGATTTTTAAAACGCTTTATTCAACTTTTGATAAACTAACATATATTAATCATTATTTAGTTCAAAGATATGATTTAAAAAAAATTAATGATGACGTTAACTACCGCTTTATTAATGACTTTGTAAAGTTGTCAATTCCCTTATTTAAAAATAAAGCAGCTGAATTGCGCTTTATAGATTATATTCGCAAACTATATAAATCATCTGCTTTTCACTACATTCGCAAGCTTAGAAATAATTTGGAACATTCATTTACAAATCCTGAATCTCAGTACAACATTGCCATGGAAATTGAATTAGTTTTTATCTTGGCTGCAAGAACACTTTTCGAAATTATTTCAGATTTTAAAACAGATGACAAAATATATAGCTTAATAAATAAAAAAGTTACCAAGTAGAGGTTCTTATATCATTTTTTAAGTTAAAATTAAATTATGAAAAAAAGAGGTGAATGTCGTGAGACGTTGAGAAGAAGTTAATATTGGAGAATTTAGTGGGCCATTAGATATTTTATTAGCAATGGTTAAAGACAAAAAAATTAATATTGTTGATGTTAATTTAATTGAACTGTCAAATCAGTATATTGAGTATATTAATTTGCAACAGCAACTAGATATTGAAATTGCAAGCGAATATTTAGTAATGGCGGCTCAATTGATTGAGTTAAAATCAAAAATGCTGTTGCCAAAAGAAAATGATTTTAATGATCAAGAAGATTATTCATATGAAGAATTTTTAGAGCAATTGACTCAATATGAGCAAATTCGAAGTGTCACAGATTTTTTTGCCAATAAACAAGAAGAATATTTGCGTACATTTTCAAAATCAAAATCAAAAATAAGTTTTGTTTCTAAAATGAAGCAAAATGATGTGGAGTTAATGGTTGATCCTTTGGATATTGATATGGAGGCATTTGCAAAAATTTTTAAAAAAGTTATGACTGACTCAGAAATGAGAAACTACGATAGCTTTGAAATCTTTGAAGAAGAATATTCAACAATTACAACTGAAGTTATTTCACCTCAAGAAATTGCGGATATGATTTTAGAAAAAATGAAAAGTAATAAGCACAAGCAATGAGAGTTGGAAGAATTATTGGAAGCTAACGCATTTAATATTAAAAATTTAATTTCAACATTTTTGGCGGTCTTAGATTTAGTAAGACACCAAATTATTAAAGTTAATCAAAAAGATGATAAATTAGAAATTGCCTTTACAATTGCAGTTTTAGAAGATGAGTCTTTAATTAAAAGAATTGAGGTAGAGGGATATGAGTAACAATTTAAAAGCTATTATTGAAGGTCTTTTATTTATTTATGGAGATGATGGGATCGCTTTAATCGATTTACAAACAGTTTTAGAAAATCATAAGCCTTCAGAAATTAAACTAGCCGTTAGCGAACTTGAGGAAAAATATAAAAGTGACGATTCATCTGCCTTTTCTATACAAAGGTTTGGAACAAATAAGTTGAGATTGCAAACTAAAGAAGTATTATATGAATGATTTGCAAAATTAGAGGTTGCTAAAGAACAATCAAAATTATCTAAATCAAGTATCGAGGTATTATCAATTGTTGCGTACAAGGGACCAATTTCAAAAGTAGGAATTGATCATATTCGTGGAGCTGATTCCTCTTATCAAGTATATAAGTTAAAACAAAGAAATTTGATTAGAGTTACTGGAAAATCAGAAGACTTAGGTCGTTCAAATTTATACTCAATTACAGAAAATTTCTTTAAATTATTTAATTTATCAGGTGGCAAGGAAACGCTTCCGTTAATTGGTGGGGAAGAGCTGCAAGAAATCATTTCAGAAAATGTTGAAGCGTTAAAAGCAGCAGAGGCTGATGCAAGTACCAAAGCTTTTTTTAATGAAATTACAGATGATGATGATTTTGATGAACTTCAAGGTGACGAATAATGCCTAAACTAGAACGTTTACAAAAAATTATTGCAAATCGTGGAGCAGTTTCACGAAGAGCTGCCGAAAGATTGATTGAACAAGGACGTGTTAAAGTAAATGGTGAAGTAATTACTGAAATGGGATATAAAGCATCGATAGATGTAGTTATTGAAATTAACGGACAAGAAATTGTTAGTGATAATCAAAAATACTATTTCTTATTTAATAAACCTAGATTAGTATTGACAACAATGGATGATCCTAAAGGCCGTCGCACAGTTGCAGAGTATTTTGAAGATATTCCCGCTAGAGTTTATCCAGTAGGACGTTTAGATTACGATGTTTCAGGATTGTTAATTATGACAAATGATGGGGATTTTGCCAATTTTGTCATGCACCCCCGTTATGAGTTTTTTAAAACTTACCAAGCAATGTGTCATGGAAGTGTTACTAAGTATCAAATCAATAAACTTTTAAAGGGAGTGACGATTGATGAGGATTATTTTACAAAAGCAATAGATGCTAAAATGGCAAATTATAATAAAGAAAAAAATATTTCAATTGTAGAAATAACAATTGCTGAAGGGCGCAAACATCATGTTAAAAAGATGTTGGCGGCAGCTGAAATTGATTTAGCAAAATTAATGAGAACTAAAATTGAGTTTTTAGAGATTGATGATTTACAAGTTGGAGAATTCCGTGAGTTGAAGGCTCATGAGGTTAAGCAATTTTACGGAATTTATAATGCCACAAAACGTAAAGACGATTTATAATAAAAAATAACAAGGAGATAAAAAAATGAGAATAGCAATTTTTGGAACAGTGGGTGCAGGTAAATCATCAGTATCGGAAGAAATTAGCAAGAGATTGAATCACGAAATTTTTCCTGAGCCTATTGAAGAAAATCCATATTTTGATGACTATTACAAAGATTTAAAAGCGACAGTATTTAAAATGCAAATTTATATGCTTGCTGCAAGATCAAAGCAATTAAAGCAGGCACATCAATTAAAAGATATTATTTTTGATAGAACAATTTTAGAAGATCCAATTTTTATGAAAGTTAATTATGATTTAGGTAATGTTAATGATATTGATTATAAAACTTATCAAGACTTTTATGAAAATGTTGTCTTAGAAAATTTAAAAATTCCAGATGAAAGAGTTAAATTTGATATTGTAATTTACCTTAAAGTATCAACAGATAAAGCCATTGAAAGAATTGCTAAGCGTGGACGTTCATCTGAATTAGATGTTGACAGACAATATTGAGAATTATTAAATAAGAACTATAATGAGTTTTATGATCAAAACGTTTATGATTTTCCTTTTTTTGTTGTTGACGCTGAGACAGACGATATGGAAGAAAAAATGGAAACAATCATAAATAAAATATATGAAATTGATCCTTCTTTAAAAAAATAATTACTTTAAGACCTATAATAAGGGTCTTTTTTATTTTATAATTAGAAAGAATTATTTGAACTTTGAAAGGATGATATATTATGGGAAGAGCCCACGAAGTTAGAGCTGCATCTATGGCAAAAACAGCAGCAAAAAAATCAGCAGTAAACGGGAGAGCTGCTAAAGAAATTTATATGGCTGCTAAAGCAGGAGGAACAGACCCAAATTCCAATCTTTCATTAAGAGCTGTTATTGATAAGGCAAAGTCAAATCAAGTTCCCAGTGATGTTATTCAGCGTGCTTTAAAACGTGCTGAAGGTGGAGATGCTGAATCGTATACTTCAAATCGTTATGAAGGAATGGGTCCAGGAAATATTGCTATCATTGTTGATTCATTAACAAGTAATGTTAATCGGGCTGCTGCAAATATCCGTGAAGTATTCAACAAAAATCATGGAAATCCTGAGGGAAAAGTTGCTTTTCTATTTCAGGATGCAGCCGTTTTTGCTTTCGAGGGATTTAGTCTAGAAGAAACTTTAGAAAACTTAATGATGAATGACATTGATGTAAACGATGTTGTTGAAGAAGATACTGCAGTTGTTGTTTATGCTCCATTTAAATCATTTAGCACCGTTAAACATTCATTGGATGAAATGGGAGTTAAAAATTATTTAGTTGCTGAAACTAAAATGATTCCAACAGATGATTATATTGAAATAAGTAACGAGGAAATTCAAAAACAGTTACAACTTTTATTAGATCGCTTAGATGAACTTGAAGACGTTCAAAATGTTTATCACAATGCCGCATTGTAAAATAAATAATTTTAATACCCATTATGGGTGTTTTTTTAATTTATAATGTAATAAAGGGAAGTGAATTTATGGGAGCTGTTTTTTATGCAAATATCGTGCTCTGAATAGTTGATACATTTGCGTTATTTTCAATACTATTTGTTTACTTAGTTACTACAAAAAGCTATAATAGCTATCAAGTTCCTAGAATTAGTACTTATAATGATGTTATAAAATCTTCTGATATTGAACGATTATTAATTGAATTTAAGACAATGTTTAATCTTGGGGACTATGACATTATTTATAGTGAAACTGACAAATATGTTAAGATTTTTAAAAATCTTAATAAAAGGAAAAAGAAAATTATTATCTCAAAAAAAATATTTGAATCTGTCGGATATGAGTTGGATTATTTAATAGCACGTATTTGATTATCTGCTAAGACAACTCAAAAAGATAACAAGGTATTAATTTACAAGCTGACAGTTATAATTTTTCCAGTGATTTTAGTTTGATCAATTTTGATTTTGTACATTTTACAAACCGGAGTTTTTTTCACTGGAATTAATTATCACGCAACATACACAAATGAAGCTGAAAAAAGTTGATTGATAAAAACAATTGTCTGATTATGAAAGACTAAATTTATTGGATTTCTGATGATCAGTTTTCTAACAATTTTGGTAGTTGATTTTTTAGTTGCCTATCGTTATAAAGAGATAATTGAAAATGAGTACAATAATGAAATTATTGGCTTAGTAAAAACGGTCATGGAAGATTTTTACAAAGATTTTATTGCTGCAAGAACTTATGCTCAGGATATTAAGTATCCTTTTGTACCAATATTGAAAACTGCTACTTTTTGAGAACAAAGCAAATGACTGGGCCCTTTTGTACATATGTAAAAAAAACGAACTAATTTAGTTCGTTTTTTAAGCTTGTCCTAAACCTTGTGCTTTTCATTCAGCCAAAATTGATTCACGTCCACCATCAATGGCCAGACGATCTTTATAAGCTTCAAATCTTTCAGTACACTCATGCAATTCTTCGATTGCTTCTTCTAAACTTCCTCAACCGTTAATTACAACTGATTTTTTTTGTAATGCTTTGTATTGTAGGAAAAAATTTTCAATTTCGTCTTTCAAATGTTGGGGTACAGATTCAAGTGACATATATTCTGCAAATCTTGGATCGTCGTTAAACACTCCAAAAAGTTTTGTGTCAATTTCACCAGCATCAATCATTTTAATTGATCCCAAAATTCTGACGCTTACTTGCACTCCTGGTAAAGTAGGGTAAGTACACAAAGAAATTACATCTAATGGATCTCCATCCCAATCTAGAGTATTTTCTACCATTCCATATTCACCTGGGTAAAAGTTAGCGCCATACAATACACGATCTAATTTAATTCTTCCAGTGATTCCATCGACTTCATATTTATTTGAAGAACCTTTTGGAATCTCAACAATCATATCAATAACATTATTTTTTGACATATTCTACCTCTTTCATTCAATTAATATTTTACAATAAAAAACAAGTATTTGATATAATCACATTATTACTATTACAGAAAGGAAGCGAGTATGAAAAATCTTCAAGATGAAAATATTAATATACCAATTTCTCAACATAAATTTTGAACACATAAAGCAGATTTTGCAGAAATAACTACTCGCACCTTTAAAATAAGAATTAAGGAATACTTTAATCTATCTACAAAAAAAATTAGCTATCTCGCATTACTTTTGGCACTAGAAATACTTATGTCAATTTTTTCTAAATTTGTTATGGGATTAGTTCCCATTTCCGGATTTTTCGTAATTGAAGTTTCATTTTTTGTAATTTTAATTGTGTTGTTAATGTCGAATTTATTTTATGCAATGATTATTTTACAAATTGGAGTCTGAATGCGTTTAATCCTAGGATCAGAACCAGTTGGATTAATAGCAATGGCAATAGTTGATGGAACATATTTGTTATTTTTTGCAATGTTCTTGTTTACAAGCAAATTTATAATTGCTCGTGTTTCTAATGATATTGGTTCAAATCAAAAAAAAGTTTTAATATTGACAATTTTTATAGGAATTTTTGTAGCCCTAATTACATCAGCGTTAGCGCTATTAATAAATTACTTATTTATTCTAGAGCTATATGGAATTGATCAAAGTATAAAAAAAACATTTTATCCAATTATTGTTTCGATGACATTTGTAAAATTTATAATAAATTTATTTTTATATCTCTCAATATATAAAATAGCTTTAACTTTAATAAAGATTCACAAAATTTAATTATAAAAATTATAAATAATGCTTTACATTTATTTTTTCTTATTTATAATTTTTATAAATAGCAAAGGAAAAAAATATGAGAAAAGCAAAAAACCCAAAAGAAGTTTTGGAACACTTGAA